>DAITMC010000337.1:0-3297 GCA_036835365.1 Saprospiraceae bacterium | reverse complement strand
ACATGCTGCTGACGCAATGAATCTAAATTATTGAGTTGGCAATAATTGATACACTTACTCAAAAACTTGATGCCCTTTCCAGGAAAATCTTCATAAGGAAAATAGCGAAGTAAAAGGCGATAAATTTCTGTAAGTGCTTGGGGTTCAATGAATATTTTTAGTCGCTCTTTCGAATAATCTGCAAAGCCTTTTAGAATATTTTGAATTTGTTGCTCGCTTAATACATTAAGCTGAACAATCTGAAACTGCTCTAAAAATTCAGGCAGCAACCTTTTTATGCTTTCTAGCTCTTGCGGCGTTACCTCTCCTAATAAGTGTACTTGATTGTCTTTCATACTATTAAGCAGAAAAGCAGCAATACTATCTTCTGGACCCTCTCCTCCTGACATCAGCAATTGAATGATTTGATCGACCCAAAGTATGCCGTTGACCGCTTCTAGGTTATCTACCAATTCTTCAACCGCTTGTTCCCATTCGCCTAGATATTTTGCACTAGCCGTGATTTGCTGCGGCGAAATACGCCAAAAAGTAGTTTGTACTTCCGCATTTTTTAGTTTGTTGACTATTCGCTTTACTGCCTGCTGAATCACGGCACTCTTACCTGCTCCCGATGCTCCAACCACCAGCACGCTTGCTTGGCTAATAAGTAGTTTATCCACCAGCGTTTTTATTTCTTCTTCACGCTCCCAAACCATTTCCGGAAGAATATTTCTGCGCCCTCCTTTTTTATCAGGCACTTGCACCGCCAAGCGATTCAACCCTTTTGAGCGTTTTTGCATATTCCATCCTGTCCAATCAAACTGCTTATCTTCTTTAATGCGCAAATTAATAAACTCCAACTTTGGCTTAGGATAGCGCATATACTGATAAATCTGTTCAGGAGTAACATTTTTCAAATGTCCATCTACGTAATGTGAAATTAGGGAAGAAAGTTGTTCTTCCTCATTGTAATAAAAATGCTGACCAAATAATGGTAAGTAACATTCGTAACCAGCCATATCCACTAATTCGCCGTAGAGGTACGGAACGGGAATCAACACCGTATTTTTCATTGGGTAAGAGCTTTCTTCTGACCAATAAATGGGGCGAAAAGGCACCTCTATCGTCTTTAACTTTGTGTTAGTCAGGTTGATTTGTGGGTAATACCCATAACGTTTGTAATCCCGTTGAAGATGATCCTTGAGAAGATACTTGATAGTTTTGATGTCTTTTTGGACTACTTCCAACCTCGAACCAACTAATAGACCTAAGGTTGTTGCTTCATTCAACTCGAAGTACACCAGGGGATATGCTCTTGACTGCATCACGTTTTAATTTTGGATGGATATTCTAATTACTGCTCTGTTACCTGAGTAAGATAAGCATAAATTGCTTTAGCTACGCGATTTGATGCCCCTGTTTTACCTAATTTTAATTTCACTTCTTGATAACCTGCTATAATATTCGCTTTGTTTTGTATGATTTCTTGTAATGCACGCTCTAAAGTTTTAGCATTCAACTCGTCTTGAATTAGCTCTGGCACTATTTTTTCATCAGCAATTAAATTCACCAAAGAAATATATTTGATATTCACTAGACGCTTTCCAATTTGATAACTAATAGGATTTGCCTTATAACAAACGACTTGAGGAACATCAAACAAAGCTGTTTCCAGCGTAGCCGTACCAGAAGTGACCAATGCCGCATCAGCACAATTCAGTAAATCATAAGTTTGATGATGGACAAGTTTTAAATTGTGGTGGGTCAGAAAGCCACTTTTAACTAAAAGGTCTCGATAAAAACTTTCAGGCAAACTGGGGGCACCAGCAATGACAAATTGGTAGTTAGGAAACAATGCAACCATCAAAAGCATTTCCTTTAGCATCCTTTCAACCTCTTGTTTGCGACTGCCTGGTAGCAAGGCTACAATCGGTTGCTCATTCAACTGATGAACCGATTTGAAATCAGCCTTAACAGTGGTCGATGAATCTGCTTTGAAATGCGCTACCACGTCCAACAAAGGATGACCTAAATAATTGACTTTATAATCGTATTGTGCATAAAATTCAGGCTCAAAAGGCAATACTACAAACATTTGCGCTACTACTTTCTTTATCTGGTGCACTCTACTGGCATGCCACGCCCAAATTTGAGGAGAAATATAGTAATATACACGTATTTTTTTGGAATGCGCCCATTCAGCAATACGCAAATTGAAGCCAGGATAATCCACCAAAATCAAGACATCGGGTTGGTACTGCGCTATATCTTGCTTACAAAATTTTAAGTTGGCAGCAATCGTTTTCAGATTGGCAAGTACTTCTACAAAACCCATGAAAGCCAAGTCTTGATAATGTTTAACTAGCTTACCGCCAGCCTGCGCCATTAAATCGCCACCCCAAACTCGAAACTGAGCATCAGCATCTTCTTCCGCTAATGCTTTCATTAAGTTGCTTCCATGCAAATCCCCCGAGGCCTCTCCTGCAATAATGTAATATTTCATAAACTCAACGAAATAGAACTTCTAAAAAAATAAAGCCAAAGCACCACATAAACAAACGTGATTATAACAATACCTCGCATAGATTCAGTAGCTCTATTCTTCTGAAAACGATTCATCAAAATAGCATTCAATCCAATAGCCACAATGCCTATGGTACGTTGCCGAAAATCTTTGGAAAGCCCAACATTACTCACCATACCTTCTTGATCTAACAACGCAAAAATACCATAGAGTAAACCAAAACCCAATAAAGGAAGTATAAATCCCATGAGTAAACCTATCCAAATTTCATTTCTCCAAAACATAATTGTTCGTTTACTTATCTATCAATATTGTTGCTTGCTCCAATATGCGCAAAGGCGCAATGGCAGCATCAACCGTTAAATTATGTTTTGATGGCACAACAGAGATATAACCTGCCTCCAATGCTTTAATATCTGTATCCTTGCCTTCGTCGCGCAACACAAATTCGCCTGTCATCCAATAGTAAGGCACGCCTCTTGGGTCAGTTGCTTCCATAAATTCTTCTGCCCAAAAAGCCTCTGCTTGTCGGCAAACTTTTATACCTTTTATTTCATGGGCTTTCAATTTTGGAATATTGACATTCAGTAACTTACATCCTTGAGGCAAACCATTTTCCAATACGGTTTGCATAATTTGCTGAATGAATACTTTACCTGACTCAAAATCGGCTTCCCAAGAAAAATCAAGCAAAGAAAATGCAATGGAGTTGATACCCTCAATAGAAGCCTCCATGGCAGCCGAAACTGTACCCGAGTAGATGATATTGATAGAAGCATTTGAGCCATGATTGA
>DAITMC010000336.1:0-3310 GCA_036835365.1 Saprospiraceae bacterium | reverse complement strand
CTGAGATTCTCCAAGACTACTCTCAAGGTCGCTTTAGTAACATTCCAACCCTACCTGTGTTTTCCAATGTAGGTGAACCGTCAAACCTGCTTAATTTATCAGCACGCCAACGAAGCCTCGCGATTTTTGGTAGCCAAAGTCGTCGAACTAAGGTCTATCAATTCTCCCTTAACCAACTTCACCAAATTTGTCAGTGCCTTGACATTCAACAGATTTTTGATATTGGCCCAAAGCTCAACTCAATTCCTGCTCGTATTGGCAATGTACCGATCACTATGACAGGTAGCCTGCCCAGTGATGAGGTATCTGCTATTTTGTCGGGGGCGATCGCCGGCTTTTTCAACTATCATCCTGCATTCCTCGGCAAGTCTGGTATCTTTGCAGCCTATTGTGCTCATCGGATTTTGCCCGTCAGTGCTCAAATGACAAGGCATGTTGAAGATGGCCTCTACCCAGGCAAACATTATGCTATCCCAGATCAATATGCAACGGTTATGGCAAATCAGGCATTACTGCAATCTATTGCAGACAATGCACACAATTGGTATCAGTCCCATAGTTTGTCTGAGCAAGCCCGAATTTTTCATCTTACATTAGCTCAAAATGAATGAATCATGTACATCAAAACTTGTAAAAAATGATGTGATCAAGCTGGCAGTTGTTATTAATTCTTTTAATAGGTGCCAACTGCTTGAGCAATCTCTTAATTCAATTTACCAAGCTATTCAAAAGTTGCTTTTGGATGTCGCCATTGTAATCTTTGATGCTGGATCATCTGATGGTAGCATCCAGTATATTGACAATTTCACCAAGTCATTTAGGGATGTTAACCTTTATCTTCTTGCCCCTAGCTCTGAAGGCGAGAGTTCCTTTAGTCATGGCTGTAACTCAGCGATAAATTTTGCAATAGAAAAATTTACCAATTTAGAGTTTATCTTATTTTTTGAAACAGATAACTTTATTAAAGACTCATCTTCTCTTCTAAAGGCTCTTCAGTTTCTGAGAAATCATGAAAATATAGCAGCAGTTGGCTTTTCCGTCGAGCGATTTGATGGCAGAAAAGCTGGCTTTGGAGCTGCTTTCCCATCTACAATTTCATTTATTTTAGGTCAACAGATATCTAAAAAAATAAATTTGAATAAGATAAAATATCGTTCGTGGAATACGTTTGAAGGAGTCCCTTGGCTGACATGTGAAACAGTCTTCACTAGTCCACTTTTAGTAAAGTATCTAGCATGGGTTGATGTTGGCCTGATGGATGCAAAACGTTTTCCCTTTTCTGATAGCGACACTGATTGGTGTTGGCGAGCGGCTCGCAATGGTTGGGAAATAGCTGTTCTAGATGTTCCAGGAGTTATTCATGATAACCAACAGCAACAATCAGCCTGGTCATTCAACCGCGTTCTTGATTTTCATCGATCAAGATTCCGTCTGTTGCTTAAACATAGAGGAACATGGATTGAGCAATTAAGAACGTTGCTTTTTCTAAGGCATTGCCTTGAGTTAGTTATTTTGGCTGTCAAATATTGTTGCACCAAGAAAGAAGCAAAGTCACTGAAATGTAGAGTTCAGCTAATCAAATCAGTTTTCAGGAATTATGAATATTAGCATGCTTTCGGAACCTGTAAAGGAACAGTTACAAAAACGTCCAGAAATATATAAGTTCCTCAGGCGGACTAGGTTCTTTTTTGCCTCCGCGACATATCTATTTCAGTCCTACAAGCCATCAGATACTAATACTCAACTCGTCCTGGGAACATCTCGAAAAATTCCTCATTGGTTAACTTTTGATATTGTTCCTGGTGCCGACTATCTTGGGGATATTGCAAAACTTGGACTTTTCCCCAATAATAGCATGACCAAAGTTTACGCCTCCCATGTTTTAGAGCATGTAACCTGTGATGATGCAAAAACCTCACTTCAAGAAATCTATCGGATCTTAAAGCCTGATGGTGAAATTTTTGTTGCCGTGCCTGACTTAGAAAATATGAGCCAACTTTTCCAGGGTGATTTTTCTAGGCTAGCATTGGATATTGTATTTGGAGTGAATCGCCGACTCAACGATTGGCAACCTCAGCATAAATATGGTTATACGAGAGCGATTCTTAAGCAAGAGTTAGAAGAAGCTGGCTTTAGAGATGTTCAAAATTTTGAACCATTTATGGATGATACGACTCAGCGACATATTGATGGCCTGCTAGTATCTATTTGCCTAAGAGCACGTAAGTAGCTCAATTCATCCATTAGTCCATCCAATATTAAACTCAGCTTTAGGGGAACTATGCAAATATCTAATCCGCAAACTAATACTCAAGAGTTTACGCCTTGCTTGCATGAATACACGATGGTTCCAGGTTTCCATAAGTTTCTTATAGACTCTCTGCCACCTTTTATTACTGAAGCTAGTCAAATTCTTGATATTGGTGCAGGCGCAGGTGCATGGATAGAACGCTTAGGCGCTTCGGGTTTTCAAAATCTTTATGGTATCGATAAAGATGCCCAGCGCTTTCAGGCTACCAACGGTCACTTCGTTACTGCTGACCTTGACTATGAAGATTCAATCTTGTCAGGCAAAGCCTTTGACCTCATCACCTCCATTGAAGTAATCGAGCATCTCGAAAATCCTGTCGTCTGTTCTATCATGTTTCTAAGCTATTAGCCGCAGATGGCTATTTCTTACTGACCACACCTAATCTTCACTCGGTCCTCTGTCGCCTACGATTGCTTCTTACGGGTAATCTGCGCCAGTTTGATGCCAAAGGCGAACCCAGCCATATTTATCCTGTTTTTCTTACGCCTCTTAAACGATTACTCAGCTTACATGGGCTAGAGATTGTCGAAACTTGGACTTTTCCTGAGACTACCACTGTCACCTCTCGCCCCATCTTAAAACTGCTTTCATCGCTTACTACCCTCTTTATTCCTGACGATTTGCCTGGCGATATCCTATGTTTACTTATTCACAAAGATTCTAGGCCCCACGGTTGATGAAGATTCTTATTTCGTCTCAATATTTCTATCCTAGCCTAGGCGGCACCGAGACTAATGCCGAAATATTAGGCCGTGAGTTTGTTAAGCAAGGCTGTCATGTCAAGCTCATAACCCAAACTCCCGGCACCGAAAATGATGTCAACGGCAACCCATTTCCTTTTGAGGTGATTCGCCAACCCAAAGTCCGTCATCTTCTTGTTCTTATTCGTTGGTGCAATGTGTGTCTGCAAAATGGCATCATTCTCAAACAATTTTGGGCCTTGCGGCTAACTCAAACTCCCTGGGTAATTCGTCACCAAACTTGGGTTCGTCAGCCCTA
>DAITMC010000335.1:0-3356 GCA_036835365.1 Saprospiraceae bacterium | reverse complement strand
GGCTGCATCGGGCGCGATTCCGTTGAGATTATGATTGGTAACGGCGTTAACATTTTCAAAGCGATTGGCGATACCGTAACCACTTGCGAAGGACAATCTGTATTAATTATTTTGGAAAATACCGACCCAAGAGATGAAATCACTATTCGCTATTCACCTAACGACCAACTTATTAGCGGTGATAGTACGCTAAGACCAACCATATTTGGATTCACCGATACTATCTTTGTTATGTACTACGAAGCTAGTAACCAATTCGGCTGCACCATTAATGATTCGTTAATTATCAAAATTCGAGATTTTAAAATCACGCTACCCGATAGTGCACTCGTTTGTAGGAATAGCCCAACAACTATTAACCCCAATTTCAATCCCTTACTAGAATATACTTGGACACCAAGTGCTGGATTGAATAATTCCAGAATCGGTAATCCTGAAATTACCATTACCCAGCCTACCCAATACCTTGTAGATATAACGGTGGGGGATGGTGCAGGTGCCTGCCGAGCGCAACGAACAGTAGATGTGGATTTACAACCCGATTTCAATTTACAAGTCCCACGAGATACCGCCCTTTGCGAAGGAACACAAATTACGCTGACTGCAAACGCTAATGTGCCAGTGGAATACGAATGGGCAGCCGATCAGCAATTTGAAACCTTGCTGAGTGCTGACTCTATCGCCCTAGTTGATGTCGTTGATGGTAGCCGTAGTTTTTTTGTACGAGCAACCGATGAATTTGGCTGTTCACAAATTCGCGGAACAACGGTCAACAACTTTCCAGTGCGTGCTTCTGTTCCAGATACCACTGTTGGGTGTATTGGTCAAAACGTTTCCTTAATGGCAACTAACAACGGACCAATGCAAACATTGACTTATCAATGGTCGCCAGAGGAACGAATTGTGAGTGGTCAAGGTACTTCCCGACCAATAGTAAGTGGTACAGAAAGTGGTATCTTTACTGCTTCGATAAGCAATAATTTTGGTTGTTCGACTACCATACAAACTTTTCTTTCTTTGTTGGACGTAGCATCTGACCAAGTACGCATTAGTGCCACGCCAGATACCATTTCGCAAGGCCAACAAACACGATTAGACGTTGAGTTGGGCAATGACTTTACCTATCTTTGGTCGCCAGAGGATGTATTGGATAATCCAACCATTAGAAATCCATTAGCTCGACCTTTGGAAACGACAACTTTTACAGTAGAGATTACAAAAGATGGTTGCGTGAGCAGAAAAACGATTGAGGTAATTGTTAATCTCGGTATTTGCGATGAACCTTTTATCTTTATTCCTACTGCATTCACCCCAAATAGTGATGGACGAAATGATATGCTTTTCGTGCGTGGCAATCCAATAAAAACAATGTATTTTGCGATTTTTAACCGTTGGGGGCAAAAAGTATTTGAATCGGACAATCCAAACTTTGGTTGGGACGGTACTTTTAAAGGCAAGCCGCTACCGCCAGATGTTTACGGCTACTACGTAGATATTGAATGTTTAGATGGTGAAACCTTCTTCAAAAAAGGAAATGTTAGTATTTTGAGGTGACAACTTTGTTGTTGCTCTAAGCATCAAACTGTTGAAACAATTATACTGGTTTTGGTTTTATGGTAGCCTACGAATTAATTCGTAGGCTATACTAGCTGATACTTATTTTTTTGTGTTGTTAAACCCTATTCTGGTTAATAATATCTAGCAATTCGTCTTTGTAGTTTTTGCCTATTGGCAGATGTTTTTCTTGTCCTTTTTCAATAACTTCTACCACGTTACCAACAATAGCATTGATTTTGTCCAACGCTACGATGTAGGAGCGATGAATCCGTTTAAAGCGATGAGCAGGTAGTTTATCCTCTAGGCTTTTCATAGTTTGTAGCGTAATAACGCGCTGGCTGTCCATCTTTATGATGACATAATCTTTTAATCCTTCGATGTAAACAATATCTTCAAAGTTGATTTTGACGAGTTTTTTATCTGCTTTCACAAAGATAAAATCTTGCTCTTCTTCTTCATGAACAACAGGAGCGTTCTCCTTTTTCTCTAAACTAATTTGTTCCATCGCTCTATTGACCGATTTCATGAAACGCTCTAACGAAATAGGCTTTAATAAATAGTCCACAGCATCCAACTCAAAACCCTCAATGGCATAGTTCGGATAGGCTGTTGTAAAAATTACTTTTGGCGGATTGGATAAAGAGCGCAAAAAATTAGTCCCAGTTAGCTGTGGCATTTCAATATCAAGAAACATAAGGTCAATGGCACGACTTTGTAACGCTTGATTTGCTTCTATGGCATTGTTGCACTTTTGTACTAGATTCAAGTTGGGGATTTTTTGGATGTAAGTTTCCAATACTTCTTGTGCTAAGGGCTCATCATCTATAATCAGTACGTTAATGGTGTTCATCGTTTATTTTTTTTTGTTAAAACAACGTTAAAGGAAATTTTGGATGGTCTTACAAAATCTTAGACGAACCTTCTACTTTTATCGAAGAAATCAATCTTTTTATTTCCGCCCTTCTACCACAATCACAATTTCGCCCTTAGCTTTGCCTTCTTCAAAATATTGGCTTAAAATTTGCAAGGTATCCAACTTTATCTCCTCGTGCAATTTACTGATTTCTCTACAAATAGCCGCTTTTCTTTCTGCACCACAGCATTCAAGAAGTTGCAGTAAACATTTGTGTAATCGGTGTGGCGATTCGTAAAGGATGAATGTATAGGGTAGGGTAGCGAGGTATTGTAAGCGTGTTTGTCTGCCTTTTTTGTGAGGCAAAAACCCCTCAAAATGAAACTTATCGCACGGCAAACCCGAAGCGACTAAAGCGGGAACGAAAGCGGTTGCGCCAGGCAAACATTCTACTTTGATGCCTTGCTCCTTACAGGCGCGCACGAGCAGGAAACCTGGGTCAGAAATACCCGGTGTACCTGCATCGGAGATTAGGGCAATGGTAGCCCCATTTGCTATTTGCTCTACGATGCCCGTGAGTACGCCATGCTCGTTGTGGGCATGAAAAGAGCGGAGCGGGGTATTAATCTGATAATGGTCGAGCAGTTTTTTAGAGGTTCTAGTATCTTCGGCTAGGATTAAATCTACTTCCTTGAGCAATCGAATCGCTCGAAGGGTAATATCCTCTAAATTTCCAATCGGTGTCGGAATGATATATAGCAATAGTGGTCAAGTTTTAGCTAAAGTTGAACAGATGGTAACTCAATTTCGTTTTTAATAGAAAAAGTAAACGATTCCATAATCAAATTGGCAAGTAATTTTTCGCAGGCTTGTTGTACCTTTTGTAATGCTTCTTTTTCGTCTTGCGCTTCTAATTTAAGTACAATATGTTTGCCAATACGCACGT
>DAITMC010000334.1:0-3358 GCA_036835365.1 Saprospiraceae bacterium | reverse complement strand
CAAAGTAGCATTCGTTTTTTTCTTGACCAATATTTTTCTTGCTACGGCAAGAGTTGCGCAATATTTAAGATATGAAACTACCCTATCTTGGGAATTGCTACTAATTATTGCTGCAATCATTGTGCTTTGTGCTGCTATTAGCTTTTTTATAGGGTCTAAGCTCAATCCTAATGGTAAAAGTATAGAAACAGAATTAGCTTTAGGACAAAAGAATACAATGCTTTCCATTTGGCTCGCCAGTACTTATCTACTGCCTACCGCCTTGCTCGGACCGATGATTTACATTTTGCTTCAAAATATTTACAACTCTTGGCAGTTGTATAGATTCAGATAAACGTTATTCTCAATAAAACAAAATACACTAAGTTAGATGTTTACTGATATGTGAGCATCTTTGTAAGCATATGAATTTACAACTTCATCTTTCAACACTTGAATTAACAAGTTATCTCCAGCAACAAGGCTGGCTTCATGCGAATGAAACGGTACAGCATATTGAAAAGCCGGGCGAGGGTAACATGAATATGGTACTCCGAATTAGGACTAAAAATCGTAGTTTTATCCTCAAACAAGCCAATCCTTTTGTCCAAAAATATCCTACTATTCCTGCTCCTTTAGAGCGTGTGGCAGTGGAAGCTAAATTTTATGAATTTACGGCGACTATTCCTCGCATCAAACATTATATGCCAGCCTTAATTGGCTTTGATGCCGAGCATCATGTGCTTGCAGTTGAAGATTTAGGAGAAAGTGCAGATTTTACTTTTAGCTATCAGCGAGGGAACTATTTAACGAATGCTCAATTGAAGCAAGCTGTTGATTTTCTGTCTATTTTGCACAATACCAATTTTGATAGTAGTGCATTTCCTAGTAATTTAGCCCTGCGTCAGCTCAATCATGAGCATTTATTTGTGTACCCTTATTTAGAAGATAATGGATTTAACCTCGATACCGTGCAGGAAGGCTTACAAACCGTAGCAATGCACTACAAAACAGATGAATTCCTGAAAAAAAAGATGCAAACATTAGGCGAGGTTTATCTTGCGTCGGGGAGAACTTTATTGCATGGCGATTATTATCCGGGTAGCTGGATAAAGACAAATGATACTTTGAAAGTAATTGACCCTGAGTTTTCCTTTTTTGGCGACTGCGAATATGATTTAGGCGTTTTAATTGCTCACCTAAAATTGGCACAAGCTCCAGCAGAACAATTAGAAATAGTATTGGCAACTTACCAAAAGCCGAGTTGGTTCAACACAACCCTACTGAACTTGTTTACTGGTATGGAAATTATGCGGCGCATCATAGGGTTGGCACAACTCCCACTCGATTTGACTTTGATGGAAAGAACACTAATGTTAGAAGAAGCCTACGATTTAATTATGGATTAAGATAATTCATTCTATATCTTATACTTCGGCAGTGCGTTTGGCATCTCTTATCCATAAGTACCAGATGATAATACCTAATAGGGCTAATACACACAATAGGGTAAAAATTTTAATAAAAATATCAGGTGTAGGTGGTTCGCTACGGTCAAAGAATCGCCTAAAAAATATACCTAGCAAGCCCCAAGCAATGACGGCTGCGTAAGCTATTTCACCTTTTTTTAAAACAGCAAACACGCCTAATGCTCCTGCTATTAAAACAACAAAAACAGCCCAAAATTGTGGAGGTAACCCGAATCCATTCCAGTTAATACTTACTAATGCAGCACTAAAATTAGCAATAGTGGCTACGGAAATCCAGCCTACATAAACAGTAAAGGGCAAATGTACTAAATAAGGCTCTATGGCAGAGGTTGTATTGGTAGGTTGTTTTAAGCTAAGGTAAATGATAATCAGTGTACCTAATAAGGAAAGCATGATGAATAGTGCAATCCATGGGGCTTCGAAGTGCCAAGCAAACAGCCAGAGGCAATTAGCGATGGCGGAAGCAATAAACCAAAAGCTAATTTTTTCTATGAATCCTTTGCCTGGATTACTTTCTTGAATGCGAAACGCATCCACCAATTGATAGACAATATATCCTGCCAAGAGCAAGTAAATAATGCCCCAAATAGAGAATGTAAAAGCAGCAGGTACAAAAAGATTGTCATATAGTGCAGCTATTTCACCAGTTGTTTTCTGATTCAGTGGCAATGTACTAGCTAAATAATTGACTACTATCGTTACTAAAAAAGCGGCAGTATTAGCAAAAGCCAGTACAATTTTCTGATTACGGTTCATGGCTTTGTTTTAATTCCTAGCGCAAATGTACCAACTTTGAATTAAAATTGTGGAATATCACTGCCAATCTTCAAAAGATGACTATTTTTCTATATTTTATTGACCGAACAAAGTAACCCATCCTTTTATTAGCTCCGGTTCTTCGTTATCTATCTCAAATTTTAGGACATAATAGTAAGTGCCTTGTGGTAGTGGCTTGTCGTTATTGTTTTTACCATCCCAAGCTCGATAGGGTTTTGCTCGATACACTAATTCTCCCCACGCATTGACAATCATAAATTCTGCATTACTAGGTTGTTGGAAGCATTCATTCGATATACCTGCTAATGGATCAAAAATATTATCCATTGGCTCATCGCTATTAGGGATGAATGCTGTAGGAATATTTTTTATCAGAGAATCCAAACAAGTGCTAGTCATTTGAATCACCACCGTAGCGGTATCACAATTGTTGACACAATCTAAAACACAAACTTGATAGCGAAATTGATCTACCCCAGTATTTCCTGTGTTTTGAAGTTGATAGCTTAGTTTTTCTCCCATAACATTAATTGTCCCTAATCTTGGTGATTCAATGATGGCAATGCGCCGATTGGCTTCATTTGGCAAAACATCATTAGCCAAGATGTTCAAATCCAAGTTGTTGCGATTAGAAAGTACGCTAATGGTATCGTTGCTCAAGCGAATACGCTCGCCTTCTACTTCTTCCAAAACAAGCGTTACTAGACTATCGCATCCGCCTTTAGCAGTGAATCGTTGGGTATAAACACCTGGCTGCTGAATCCGAAGTGTACCAAATTCAAAGGTCTCCCCTTGACAGAATTGCGCTTCTAATGCTTGTTGAATAGAGTTATCTAACGTAAGTATCAAGCGTACAAAGGTGTCGCATACCCCTGTTACCGTTGTTTCGTAAGTTCCGGCTGAGGTCAAATTGCGTCCATAAAAATTATAGCTTTGTCCTCCACAAATACTTGCTGTCCTATTTGAATTGAGCGGCTCATACATTTTATTAACCACTACCAAGCTATCACAACCATCTGGTTTTGAAAAGGTGAGGGTATCTCTGCCTGCTAAATTGGCACGGCAAACGATTTCAGTTCGTGTTGTAGGTGAATTAGCTATTGCTAAAGTAG
>DAITMC010000333.1:0-3364 GCA_036835365.1 Saprospiraceae bacterium | reverse complement strand
GGTTTATCCAGTTGAAGTTCGTACATAGACCGCCCGTAAGTAGCTGCTACTAAAGTTCTTGTACGATTGTGCATCACTAAATCAGATACCACCGTCAGTGGTAAATTTTTGCCTAATCGCTGCCAACCTTCGCGCCAATTTTCGGTAAACCACACGCCCAAATCTGAAGCGACATAAAGCCTATTGGGATAAAAATTATCTATCATGACTTCATTGATAGGCACTTGAGGAAGATTGCTAGAAATGTCTTGCCAAGTTGAACCGCCATCTTCCGTCATAAAAATATGAGAAAGATAATCTACCGATTTATAGCCTGAGAAGGTAACGTAGGCTTTTAAAGGATTTCGCTGGTCAGCCGCAATACTGGTTACATATCGGTCGGGGAGATGTTGCGTTACCAAATTCCAATTCGTACCACCATCGGTAGTTACCTGTACATTCCCGTCATCGGTACCTACCCAGATGACTTGGGTGTTGGCGGGCGAGACTTCTATGGCAGTTATAGTACCATAAAAAGTGCTACCACTAGGATGCTGCCCCTTAGTAAGGTCGGGGCTAATCGCTACCCAGCTATTTGCTCGGTTGTCGGAGCGATAAAGGCGAGTCGTGCCGTAATATAGCACGGCATAGTTTTTAGGGTCAAGTTTAATTGGCGTATTCCAATTTCTGCGTTCCATCTCATTGATGCCCGAACGCGCCCATTGAAAACTCCTCCCCCCGTCGAACGAACGAAATAAATTACCCCATTGGTACTCTGCGTACATGATGTCAGGCGTGTTAGGGTCAACCATTACATGAAAGCCATCACCACCTAAAATGCCACGCCAATTTCCCCATTGCCCATCATTGGTCATTACTGTGCCATTATCTTGAGTACCACCGTAGTAATGATTATGGACAGATTGCGCTACTTCACATTCATAAAATTGAGTAATGGCAAGCGTTTTAGAATGCTGCCAAGTATTACCACCATTTTCGGAAACATATAAGCCTCCATCATTGCCTACCACCACAAAATCGGAATTGCTAGGAAATACTTCCAGCGCATGTTGATCCACATGAATGCCATTGTTAATACGTTTCCAGCTTTGCCCACCATCGGTACTTTTCATCAAACTTACACCAAGCACATAAACAATGTTAGGATTATTCGGGTCAACCCGAACGTTACCAAAAAACCAACCAAAATCGCTATACATTCCTTGCAAAAAATAGTCATTTGTTCTGCGCCAAGTATCGCCGCCATCCGTTGTTTTGTAAAGTCCCTCAAATTTATTACTTCTAGCATCCTGCGTAAAACTAGCGTAAAGTACATTCGGCTCAGATGCACAAATCGCAATACCTATGCGACCTGGTTCTGCTACATTGGAGGCTAAGCCATTGGTGAGCTGTTCCCAAGTTGCTCCGCCATCTTTACTGCGATAGATGCGCGAATGCTTACCAGCATATTGGCGTTCCCAAGGTCGGCGAATGCGATCCCAAGTAGCAGCATAAATGATGTTTGGCTGTTGAGGATTAATCGCCACATCAATACAACTCGTTGAATCACTGACAAATAGGATGTTTTTCCAAGTTTCGCCACCGTCTTTTGTTTCGTAAAGTCCTCGTTCTTTGTTTTTACCATACATCAACCCGGCTACCGCTACAAAAACATGGTTTTCGTCAAAAGGGTCAACCACTACTCTGCCAATATGAAAAGAACTATCCAATCCAATGTGCTGCCAAGAGCGTCCACCATCTGTTGATTTGTACATCCCATCGCCTATGAACGCACCCGAATCAGCTGCTCCATTGGCTTCCCCTGTACCTGCATACAGCACTCGTGTATTGGACGCTGCCATGGCAAGACTACCAATAGAAAGGCTTCCTGCCTTATCAAATACTGGTTTCCAAGTTCGACCACGATTGGTGGTTTTGAAGATACCGCCCGCGGAGGTACCTGCAAATAAGATGTTTTTATTGTTAGGATGAATCACTAAATCGGTGACTCGTCCGCCAATATTAGTAGGTCCGACGGATTTCCAGAGGTTTTCTTCGTTTCTGGATTCGACGATTGCTAAATCTTCTGATTGCACCCGATGCAATTCTTGGTGATACACCTTGTGGTTAATATCATCAAAAGGATAAGCGCGTTGAGTAAAAAACCAGTCATAAGGAATCGCATCTACCTGTTCTTTTTCTATAACAGGTTGCTCGCAATTCCATAATAAAATACACATTAGAAACACAAATGTAATCAGTCGTTGCATGGTCATGAGTAAGCAAGTTATACTCGCAAGATAGCAACTATTTACGTTACTCACATCAACGATTGTGTTAAAGTGTTTGAGTTTTGTAGGGCAACTGTATTTGCACCAAATGTTTTTAGTTGATAATCAAATGATTTTAAATACTCAAAACAAGTCATTTTATCTTTATCAGAGAGATGTTTGCTTTCAAATACAATCAATTCAGGTTTTATTTCGGTCAAATCAAACATTTTTATGATCTCAAAATCATACCCTTCTGTATCAATTTGCAATAAATCTATCTGATGAATATTATATTTTTTTAGTAAAGTTTTAGGTGAAACTAGGGTAACTAATTCAGCTTTTATTCTATCCTGCTCTTCTGCTGGAACAGTTAGCCCTTCTTCTGCCGCTTTAGCGGCTACATAACCTGATGTAAAAGATTTTTCAATAGTTGCCTTATCAAAACTGGTTAATCCATTCGCCCAGCGAGCTTCCGAAAATCCTATTTTGTAAATAGCTCGTTCACCATCTTGTTTATCTAAAGCAGCATTTAGCGTAATAATATCTTTATTTTTATGATAAACATAGGCTAGTGTAGAAAAAACATTTTTCTGAGGCTCTAGTAATACGCCTTTCCATTTATCTCGTTTTATGAATTTATGGATAGGATCATGCGTAATACCATCATTAGCACCGACTTGAATAACAGTAAGTTGATGTGGTAGCGAGTTAGAATACCTATTTAATAACTCTGCCAGTGTTCCTTTTTTAGATTTATAGAAATAGCGATAATATAAATAAAACAAAATACTATCATTCGCACTTTGTTTTATTCTCATTTTTTTGTACCAAGCATTGTAGTAATGCTTACATGCAACTTTTTTCAATTAATTTTTTACTTGTGGCGAAAATAATCTAATTCCTAAGAATTAAAAATATAAATTTCATTCCATTTGCCGAGAATGATGATGAAATAAATCCACTTTTCCGCATCTAAATCATTCCTACCAGCATCATTCTGAATGAAAACAACTATTTTTGCCACGCTCAAACGTAACAAATATGAATTTTATTGAAGAATTGAAGTGGCGCGGCATGTTGCAAGACGTTACTCCTGGAGTAGAAGAACACTT
>DAITMC010000332.1:0-3384 GCA_036835365.1 Saprospiraceae bacterium | reverse complement strand
TCGGAATGAATGGATATAGAAGATTGAACAAGCAAGAACTCATCTTCAAAATCCTCGATCACCAAGCACTTCTAGGTGAAGACACTATTAATTTAGCTATCTCCAAAGCTAATAATGGTGAAAGTGCAAATCGCTCCATCTCGAAAGAAGATGATAACGATGAAATAGTTACACCTACTCAGCGCAAAATTGCTTTTGAAGAAGAGGAAAAAGAATTGGTAAAGAAAGAGGGAGCAGTAGAGAAAAACCCTCAACCAAAAGAAGAACGTTCCTTTGAGAAGCGGCCTAATAAACAACAAGAGCAGCCTCGTCGTCAAGAACAACAATCTACCATGCCGCGCAGATCAGAGGAAAGAGAAAGACCTGCGAGAATGGAAACCAGATCAGACCAACGACGCGATGAGGAAATGCCCTACGAACCTAAAGTCGCTGAGCCCAAATTTGATATAGAATTAGATGGCATCATTGAAGGGGAAGGTATATTGGAGATGATGCAAGACGGCTATGGCTTCTTGCGCTCTTCTGATTACAATTATTTAACCTCACCTGATGACATTTATGTGTCTCCTTCTCAGATTAAACTTTTTGGTCTAAAAACAGGTGATACGGTTAAAGGAGCTATTCGTCCGCCAAAAGAAGGTGAAAAATATTTTGCGTTACTCAGAGTAAGTAAAATTAACGGATTAAGTCCGCAAGATATTCGTGAGCGTGTGCCTTTCGATTACTTGACCCCGCTTTTCCCACAAGAGAAGTTTAAAATGCAAAGTTCACCCACAGGTAGAGACTTTGGCACTAGAATCATTGACCTATTTACGCCGATTGGCAAGGGGCAGCGTGGATTAATCGTAGCACCACCTAAAACAGGTAAGACTTTTTTGCTGAAAGACGTGGCAAATGCTATCGCTAAAAATCATCCTGAGACCTATTTAATTGTCTTATTGATAGATGAGCGACCAGAAGAGGTTACAGACATGAAACGTAGCGTAAGGGCTGAAGTAGTTGCTTCTACCTTTGATGAACCTGCGGATAACCATGTGCGAGTAGCCAATATTGTGCTTGAGAAGGCAAAACGCTTAGTTGAATGTGGACACGATGTGTGTATTTTGCTGGACTCCATCACGCGTCTGGCTAGAGCTTACAATACCGTTGCCCCGGCTAGTGGAAAAGTGCTTTCGGGTGGTGTGGAAGCTAACGCTTTACATAAACCTAAGAAATTCTTTGGTGCCGCTCGAAATGTAGAAGATGGAGGCTCGCTTACCATTCTCGCTACTGCATTAATTGATACTGGTTCTAAAATGGATCAAGTTATCTTTGAAGAATTTAAAGGTACAGGCAACATGGAGTTACAACTTGATCGTGTGCTTGCAGACAAACGGATGTTCCCAGCAGTGGACTTGACGCGCTCCAGCACACGTCGTGAAGACCTATTGTTGGACAAAGATACCCTACAACGTATGTTTATCTTAAGAAATTACTTGGCAGATATGAAGCCAGACGAGGCAATGGAATTTTTGCGTAAGAACATGTTACACACTAGCAGTAATGAAGAATTTTTAGCTTCTATGAACGGATAGTCTAAGCATCCTAGATAGATTAAAATAGGAATGTTGTATTGACGCATTCCTATTTTTTTGTAAAAATATAGTCGTAGTATTAACTGAACTCGGATAAAACGCAAAAATGAACTTCAACATGAGGTTCTTTTTCTTTGTTAAGGCAATCAAAAAATGTAATGAACACAGAAACGCAAAACATAAAAATACAAACACCACGATCACAATATGGAGAGCATAGCGTACCACTTTACCTCACCTCTAGTTTTGTTTTTGAGGATATGGAACAAATGGAAGATGCCTTTCTCAATCGCATTGATCGCCATGTTTATTCTCGTTATGATAACCCTAATGTAGATGAGTTGATTAATAAGGTATGTCAAATGGAGTTCGCAGAGACAGGCATTGCTACTGCATCTGGTATGGCGGCTGTATTTGCTTGCTTGGCAGGTTTATTGAAGTCTGGCGACCATATACTAGCATCAAATGCACTATTTGGATCTGCTTATCAAATTATTGAGTTATTTCTTGCCAAATGGGGGATTACCCACACTTATGTTGAGCCAGAAGCCGTAGCTACTTGGGAACACCATTTGCAACCCAACACCAAACTGATTTTCTTAGAAACGCCTTCCAATCCTATGCTCAAGCTAATTGACATTGCTCAAGTGGCTGTCTTAGCTAAGGCGAATGGCTGTATTTTAGTAGTAGATAATTGTTTTGCTACCCCTTATCTTCAACAGCCAATGCATTTGGGGGCAGATGTTGTAATTCACTCTAGTACCAAATATATGGATGGGCAAGGGCGTGTGCTTGGTGGCTTAGTGCTTGGAAAATCGGAGTACATTGACCCTATTCGCTTTTTTGCACGCCACACTGGTCCCTCCTTATCGCCTTTTAATGCTTGGGTGATTTCCAAAAGTTTAGAGACTTTTCACTTGCGCATGGAAAGACATTGTCATAATGCCTTGATGATAAGTGAATTTTTGTCGAATCATCCAAAAGTGGACTGTGTGTTGTATCCTTATCTATCTTCACATCCGCAATATAGTTTAGCCAAAGCCCAAATGTCAGGTGGTGGTGGTGTGGTTTCCTTTGAATATAAAGGAGATATAGCCAATGTAAAAGCATTTATTGATAGAACAAAATTATTCTCGATTACCTCCAATTTAGGCGATGCGAGGTCTATCATTACACACCCAGTATCCTCCTTTTTAGCAAAAACTGCTCCAGCACGCCGAGCTTCTTTCGGAGTGAAAGATAATTTGGTGCGTATTGCCGTAGGCTTAGAAAATGTTAATGATTTAATTAAAGACTTAGAACAAGCATTGTAAAAAAAACAGTTCAAAAATTTAATCGTTGAGAACAAAGAATCACAGCCTAATGATTTCAAACTTAGGCTGTGATGGAATAGTTCACCTTGTTATCAAAGAATCGTCTTACTTTCCGATGATAGTCATTCGTTCCTCCAAAGTAAGTCCTGTAAAAATGCCCAAAGGATTTTTGTTGCCTTTCACATTCGATTGTATGGTGCTGGGTTGTGCAAAAGGATTGCCGTTGCCAGCCGCCGCATTAAATACACTATTCAGAAAAGTAAAATGGTCGGGGGTTAAATGGTAAATAGTATTAAAAACAGTATCGCCAACTGCAAAATCAAATCCTGAACCGACGACAAATTTGCTGTTGTCGTTGAAGGTATCATCCAGAGGAAAATCAATCGTAATGCTGTCCCTGGTGCCAACGGCTTGAGTGCGGCGGTAAAAGTTTTGTTCATTTTGATTATCTGTCCAATAAACTAACACCCTGGCAAGAGAATCTTTTGGATTAAATT
>DAITMC010000331.1:0-3385 GCA_036835365.1 Saprospiraceae bacterium | reverse complement strand
TCGCTAATTACTCACTAATTAATTTATAATATGCAAAATTTTACTCAATTTCTATTGAAAAGTACACTAACGCTATTTATGGCGTTCAGCCTATTCGGGCTTCATGCACAAACCATTTCCGTAGTGAAGGATGGTACAACTTTTGGTCCATTCAATGTAGTACCTGCCGCTTTTGGAGCGCGGTTTGAGCGTTGTACTTCTGCCTCTGCTGAGGCAGCTATCGGCGTTTCTGTCTCTGGAACAACTTTGGCTTGCGACTCTGTGGTAACAAACCTTACAGGCAAAATTGCCATTATTGACCGAGGTGCTTGTGAATTTAGCATCAAATGTTTAAATGCACAACGTGCAGGTGCGGACTACATTATTGTAGCCAACAGTAACTCTGATGCGCCTTTTGCTATGGCTGCTGGTTCGGTAGGGGCGCAAGTAACGGTACCTTGTTTTATGGTGAGCCAAGCAAATGGTGCTATTTTGAAAGCTAATGTAGAGGGAGGAGTCTATACAATAGATAACTCTCCAACGGCTAAATTTGATACTACTGATGTAGTACTTTGGGGAGCAAATGGTGAAGGCGGCTTTGGTGGAGGATTAAATGACTGGACGACTAATCCTATTTCTGCTGGTATCGGTTCTTTAGATTCAGCAAGGTGGGAATGGTCTAGTGGTTCATCGTCTGCACAAGGAAATATCATCAATTCTCCAACTTCATGTGATGGTGCTGCTTTGTTTGATGCTTTTGCACGTCAAGATTTAACTTCAAGTCCTCCTTATCCTGACTTTACAACAGAACTCATTTCCCCAGTAATTGATGCGAGTAGTTTTGTAGGTAGTCAAGTAAAGTTTTATCAGTACCATATACCATTAAATGGTTCTGCATTTTTGTCTTATAGCCTTGATGGAGGAGAAACGTATAGCAATCCAGTTGAAGTAACTACAGAAAATGTACTTACTGCACAAGAAAATAATGTAATTGGTACAGAAATAAAGAGAATTAATCTCCCAGAAATTGATGGACAATCAAATGTAAGAATCAAGTTTACATTTGATGGTGATTTTTACTTCTGGATAATTGATGATGTGCAAATTATTCAAAGAGAAGCTAATAACTTGAGTGCCAATAGTTTTTTTGCTGTACCTATCAATGCAGTTACACCAATTAGTCAAGTAGAGCCAATTATTTTTCAAATAGATGTTGAAAATATTGGAGCAGTAGCACAGCAAAATGTGAATATAAACGTAACTATTTTTGATGTTACTATAGTTGACAATCCAGTAAGGGATACTGTATTTACAGCTAATTTAGGGGTTGCAACAATCGCTCCAGATTCTTTAGCAGAGAATATTCCATTTGGCGCAACTTTTACACCTACGAAAGTGGGAAATTATTTAGGAGTTTATACAGTAACAAGCGATGCAGAGGATTTTGATTTTTCAGATAATCAAAGAACGTTTACATTCTCTGTATCGGATTCTACTTTCTCAAAAGAATTTAGACCTACCAGTTTAAATCGCCCTTCTGACGCCAACTGGGGTCAGAACGAACCACGTTCTTGGGCTTACGGTAATTATTACTATGTAACAGACGGTAATTACTTTGCTTCTAGCGCAAGTTTTATAATTGGAGGTTCCGCTGAAAACGCAGGACTAGACCTAACAGCTATCTTATACAAATGGACAGATACAAATGAAAATGGGAATGCAGAACCTGAAGAAAGAGAATTTATAGGTTTTTCGCCTTACACTATTCAGGGTACTGAAACGGGGAACACGCTCATAACAGTTCCTTTGTTAGATTTAAATGATGAGCCAGTAAAATTAGAAGATAATACCGCTTACATAATGATGCTAGAGTATCAAGTTGAATCAGTGGACGCTCCAATCGTTACCTTTGGTTTCAGTAACTTAATTGATTACAACTCTGCTGTATTTATGAGCGAAATTACGGGAAATCCTCGCTACGCAGCAATGTTAGGAATTGCAGGCAATCTTGGCGATGCAACTTACGGTTCAGTTGGGTTCGGACGTGGCACTGTTCCAGTGGTAAGAATGAATATCCAACAAGCAGTGAATACCAAGAACTTAACTTTAGCTGAGAACAATGTTCAAGTTTTCCCTAATCCAACAAGCGACTATGTAATTGTTGAGTTGAACCTTGAGCAAAGTGCAAAAGAAGTAAGTATCTTAATTTTTGATATAACAGGAAAAGTAGTAAGTAGCAGAAAGTATCAAAACTTAACAAAAGAAAAATTGGAACTATCTGTTAATGAGCTTCCTAATGGTGTTTATTTCTTAAATGTTTTCACAGAAGCAGGTAGAAGAACGCAAAAATTAGTGATTCAACGTTAGTAATAATAATCAATCAAAGGATTTTTGGAAGGTATTTATCTTCCAAAAATCCTCTTCAGAAGGCATTTATTTTGTTTTAATTTCTTAACTATAAAATTGTTTTTTATTAAAAGTATATTTTTGTTTTCTTGTTTAGCAGTTTTTTTGCTAACGGCAAGTTGTATTGATGATTTGACAACACTTACAGCGAAAGTAGATGATTCTTACGAAGAGTTAAAAATGGTTTCTAGTCCCGAAGACGTGCAAAAATTGATTGATACTAAAAAGTTTCCACTGAGTAAATTTAGCCAAGAGACACTCGAAAATTTTAAATCTTCTTTCATATTTGAAGATGGTAGATTGAGAGGATTTGGTTATGCTATGTTAGTTGAGCAGTTGAGTACTGAAGAAGTCAACATATTATTTGATCTGATTTCTGCTAACACTGCTGTAGTTGTTTCTGAAGAATCAGGAATAGGAGAAATTGATTCAAGAAATAGTAATTGCTGCCGTCCTCCATTGTTTTTGGGGAACAGCGTAGCATGCCCGCGTTTACCTGGTAGCCCTACTTGTTGTAGATTCTCTCGATTCAATGTATGTGTTATTACAGAACTATGTGATGGTATACCTTGTGATAATACTATATAGGGTAGTTACAGACAAAGGATTTATGAGCAAAGCATTTACTGTTCAACGTTAAGCGACAATAATTTAACGAGCTAAAAGGAAAGGTGGTCAGTTTTAAACTGACCACCTTTCCTTTTTTTATGCCTTTTGGTTATAAGTTATAATTTTAAAATAATGATAATCAATGTTTTATTAAAGTAACGCATTAAATAAAGTTATTATTCTAGGTTCTTGAATCTGTGGAGATTGTGCTTGATATAAGCGAGGAGTGTATCTATCTTTGTCTTATTAATAATGAAAAGCTAAAGATGCACTACAGCAGACTTTAATGTTAAATGGATATAAGGGCTTTTCCCACTTTTCTCAAAAAACGATAAGAAATTTAAGATGCACTACAGCAGACTTTAATGTTTCGTGGATTGAAAAAGCCCTT
>DAITMC010000330.1:0-3390 GCA_036835365.1 Saprospiraceae bacterium | reverse complement strand
TACCTTAATTTAACCCATTTTCCTGTCCAGTTTTTAGGGGAAAGAATAGTTCATTAGGTATTTATTAACATCTTATTATATTAGTAAAAATTATGTCGAATTTTTATCTAAGTAAAAAAGCAAGGATAACATCCTTACTTATGCTTGGTTGCGTGGGGCTGTTCGCCTTTCAACAAAACCAAAAACTATTCTCTAATGTGCTGCTCTCGCTGTTTAACCCTTTTGAGTTAAATGAGATTGAAGTAGAAAGCATGGCATCAGTCGGTTCAACAACGAGTGTTGACCTACAAGAAGCGTTATTAACTTGTAACGACGATTGCACCATCCCTACAAAGGCAAGTGGATGCGATAGACCTACAAGTTTTACTAACACCATTACGGCTAACTCGGGTCAAACTGTTACTTGGAATTTGTCAAAAGACTTCTCTAACCAGAGAATATTAGTAACTGGTGGCGGTATCGTCATTGTAGACAATGATAACCTATCAAACAATGGTGCAGCCCCTGCTATTAGCCATGTGAATTTTGGCTTTAAGGATTGTGATCTAACTTGCTTGGATGAGTTAAGTAAAGATGATGTTGGTAAATGGACAAAAAATGGTTCAACCTTTGTCTTAAATCCTGGCCAGGGGATTCCAGAATTCGGTAAAGACCGAACTACTGGTACATGTGGCGTGAAATTTGATGAAGGATTCAACTCAAACGATACAAGACGATATTACATCTCTGTTGATGGAAATCAAGCAGTGGGAACGATAATAGGATCAATCAAACCTGGCAATGGATTTAAAGATGCAAATGTACCTGGTCCTGCTGGTGCAACTTGCACGAAAACAGCAGTATGCGTACAGCCATCAAATGTTACCTTCTCCGTACATGCACCAACCTGTAATGGCACTATGCCTAAAGATGATGGCAGCATTAGATTAAATGCAGCTACAAATGGTACGCACTTTGGAGTAAGCACCTTAAATGCAGGTACTTACGATGGTCCCGCGACTATTGCAACGGCGCACACAATCAGTTCATTACCTGTAACGGTAAAAGACCACATTCCGAACACAGGTGGTACTTACATTGTGCGTATCTTCAACACAGAAAATGACTGCTTTGTAGATGAAACTGTAATGGTTCAACCAGTAAGTTGTGTTCCACCTACTGGCGATTGTGCTAATGCTTTTGCTTTATTCCAAAGATGGAGTTTGATTGTTTTAGGCGACTTGGAAACAATGACAGAATCAGAAGGTAGTGTCTTTGTAGTAGGAGGTATTAAAATACCTGGCGCTTTCAACGTAGGAAATGATTTAAACAGCACAAACTTTGGTGCAGATCTCACAAAAACTTCACTTGAAGTTGCTGGAGATGTTGTTTCTGGTGGAGCTATAAATATTAACAAATATAGTGGGGCTTTCAGCAAACCAGTTGCTCAAAAGAATGCTAGTTTTGTTCAATGGGAGGTTCAAGATGCTTCTTCTGGTAATAGAGATGTAAATTTGAATGATGGAAATGGAGGTGCAACTTTGACACAGGATGCTGCTGGTCTAGCGACTAGAGCTGCTCAAATTGAAGCTGATGTCAAGGCTGCTTCTTTAGAGTTATGTAATGCTACTGGTACTAGCAACGTAAGTATTTTGGGTGATTCTAATAATAAAACACTTACTATGTCTGACAATAATTCAGCAGTATTGAACTTATCGCAATCAGATGCAAACTCAATGATTTTTGGGGCTAGTTCATTTACCGTGAGTACTCCAAACAATAATAATTATGGAGGACTAATACTAATTAATGTCAGAGGAGCGTCATTTAATGTTAGTGGGGGCTTCAATATGTCAAATATTCCAAGTTCATTGCACGATAATATCCTTTGGAATTTCTGTGAAGCAACAAGCATTACTATTCCTTCAGTGGTAAAAGGTTCTTTATTAGCACCTTTAGCTGACGTAACATTAGGAAATAATATTGATGGTGTTCTAGTAGCTAAAAATGTGAATATTGGCTCGGAATCACACTTGCCATTCCTCTCTGTTGATTTTAGTAGTTTTTGCGGAGGTGGTATGCCTCCAATAGACCTATGTCCACAAGGTGTAGAAGGTGTAGAAGTCTTCACATTAGACTTCGATACAGACGATCAAGGTAATGCATTGGTAGCAGGTACAAGCAATATCAATACTAATCAACCGTATGCCAATATATTTGGTATGGGTATGGGTATTACTTTTGCATCAAGCAACCCAACCAATAATCCGTTGAACTTGTACAACTCTAATGGAACTGGTGGAAACGACCCGGACCTAGAATTCGGAACAGGCTGGAGAGGTGGTAATATTCCTAATGAGATGTTAGGGAACTTGTTAATCATTAACAAAGATGCCAACATATCGGATCCTGATGATAATAAGGATGGTGGCGAGATAATCTCCATAGTGAGCATGGAATTGTCCGAAATTGCGCTTGACATCGTAGATTTAGAAAATGTAGAGATTGATCTCATGGATTTCATTCGCTTTGAAAACACCAATACTGGGGTTAAAGTAGAATTGCCATTCACTGCATTTATAAATGGTTCAGGTACAATATTTGAGCAGTCAGGCGTTGAATTTGAAGACGGTGCAGCTAACCGCTTAGTAGGCATTACAGCAGCGAAACTGAGCACCTTTGGAACGGTAAACCTATCTTCTTTCAACAAGATTAGCTTTATTACTGATGCTTCTTTTGGAATTGGTACAATTTGTATCAAGAAAGCAGCAAAAGTAGCGGTAGGCAACTACGTATTCATGGACAACGACGAAGACGGTAAGTTTTCGATGGGGGACATGGGCATAGCAGGGGTAAGCGTAGAAATCTATGCAGAAGGCGACAATCCAGGTGTAGACATGCCAGTAGCGACTACAACAACAGATGCTGATGGATTCTACTACTTCGATAACTTGACACCGGGCAAATACGTGATTTACATACCAGCGATTAACTTTGCAATGGGCGGATCTTTAGAAAATAAAGTAACTGTACCAGGTGCAGCAGGTGGAGATGACAACGACAGCGGATTAGACACGCCAGTAAATGGCGGTATTGTAACAGCTGTAATTGACTTACAGCCAGGTCAGCAGCCAGTAGGCGAGACAGGTCAAGGAGGTTCAGGCTCAGGTGATCCACAATATCCAGGCAACTTGCCAGACAACAGTGTGAACGAGACAATAGACTTTGGCTTTGCCTTAATTAAAGACTATGGCGACTTACCAGCACCATATGCGACACTAGCAGCGGACAACGGACCAAGCCACGTCATTAACAACAACATCAAGCTAGGTGCAACGATAGATGCAGAAACAGATGGACAGCCAAGTGCCTTAGCGGATGGCGACGGTGCGGACGAAGACGGTATCGCTA
>DAITMC010000329.1:0-3390 GCA_036835365.1 Saprospiraceae bacterium | reverse complement strand
TACAATCAAATGTTGTGGGAAATAGCGGTCATGGAAAATAACACTTATACGGATTACAGCTATACCCACTTTACAAGTATTCGAAGAATATGGAGTTGGAAGAACACCATGACCTTAATTCAACATTATCCCATACTTGGCGTTGGTGTTGGTGATTTGAACGACGAGTTGGCGCTCATTTATCAAAAATATTCACCAGCCTTTCCGGTTAACTATCATCAACAGTTCCTCTACTATTGGTCGAGTGCAGGGTTGTTGAGTGTGGTAATATTTATTGCTGCGTTTGTTCACTTTTTCGTAGCAGGCATTAAGAAAATACAGCTTGCTTCAAAAGCATTTTATTTCTCTTTTGCCATTCTCTATGCAATTATATTTTGTTTGGATGCTCCGTTGGTATATCAAGTGGGTGGGGTAAGCTATTGGTGGTTTTTTCTTTGGTGCTTATTGTTACAAGATGAATGACTTGAATTAGGTATAAAATTTTAAATTCCTTTACTTTGCATCAAAACAAAAAGCAACTATTGTGTTCCAGTATAGTAGAAACTTCTCGTAAGAACAATAAAGAACAAAAGCGCTTTAAATAGATAAAGATAGAAAAATATGGCAAAAGAAATATTTGATAAAGTTGAGCAGATTATTGCTGAGATTCAAACAGCACACCCTGAAGGGGTTGAGGCTATTGAACAATTCAGAATCAAATACTTAGGCACAAAAAACATCATTAAACCCCTGATGGGGGAAATACGCAACATCCCCAATGAGCAGAAAAAAGAGTTTGGACAACTTATTAATAAAGCCAAAGAAGTTGCAGAAGAAAAATTTGCTGCACTACAAGCGGCTATGGCAGTGGCAGAAGGGCAAGTAGATATCAACGCTATTGATTTAACAGCTCCAGGTGAACCACTTGCCTTAGGTGCACGCCATCCCGTTTCGATAATGATGAACCGAATTATTGAAATCTTTACTCGCATTGGATTTACCATTGCAGAAGAGCGCGAAATTGAAGCGGATTGGTATAATTTTACAGCGATGAATACTCCTGAAGACCATCCGGCAAGGGATATGCAAGATACTTTTTACATGCGAGGCATTGAAAATATGCTGTTGCGCACCCACACTTCCTCCGTACAGGCGCGCGTGATGACCACCCAAAAGCCACCTATTCGCATCATTGCACCGGGTCGAGTGTATAGAAATGAGACTATTTCCTCTCGTTCACACTGTCAATTTCATCAAGTGGAAGGGCTTTATGTAGATGAAAAAGTATCTTTTGCGGATATGAAGCAAACGCTACTTTATTTTGCAAAAGAAATGTATGGTCCGCAAACAGAAATTCGCTTGCGTCCTTCTTACTTCCCATTCACAGAGCCTAGTGCAGAAATGGATGTTTACTGGGGCTTGAAAGATGAGACTGATTACCGCATCACTAAAGGCACAGGTTGGCTAGAGATTTTAGGCTGCGGTATGGTTGACCCTGCTGTATTAGAAAATTGTGGTATTAATTCAAAGAAATACACGGGTTTTGCATTCGGGATGGGCATTGAGCGTCAAGCGATGCTCAAATACAGAATTAGCGATATCCGCTATCTTTTTGAAAATGATGTTCGTCTAATGAAACAATTTGGAAGTGCATTTTAGCCCCAAGATAAAAAGTAGCTTAATTTTTATTTTTTTTCAAAAAAAGAAACTGCTGGGAACTAATTGAATATAGCTTGAGTTGATTAGCATGGATTGAATTGCAAAACATCCTAATCATTCCTCCCTATGGTAGAATTAGAAACTAACGCAGCTAAAATTTTTGAACAGGAGTTCTATCCACATATGAACGCCTTATACAACTTTGCTTATCACCTCGTCAAGAATGAGGAGGATGCTAACGACCTAGTGCAGGAAACTTATCTTCGAGCATTCAAAGCTATTGAGCGCTACCATGAAGGAACACATGCTAGAGCATGGCTTTTCAGGATACTAAAAAATAACTTCATTAATGATTATCGAAAAAAAAATGTACGCCCAACAGAAGTAGAATACGAAGAAGTGTTGAATTTTCATGATGAAGAAGATACACCATATTCAACTTATTCTGACTTGCGGGTGGAGCTATTCGACCATATTATTGGTGATGAAGTATCTAAAGCATTAGCCGCATTGCCGATAGAGTTCAGAATGGTGATATTACTTCGCGATTTTGAAGATTTTTCTTACGAGGAAATAGCAAAAATAATGGATATTCCAATTGGTACGGTTCGTTCAAGATTGCACCGTACTCGCAATATGTTGAAAGAAAAGCTTAGAGATTACGCCAAATCAATGGGCTTCGAGTAAGAAAAATAGGTTAGCGGACAAGAATTATTGTTTGCTAGCCTATTTTTATCTCGGTTTTATAAAAGATTATATTGAAAATTATTGTTAACTAAAATTACTTGACTTCACCTTGAACGCGTCATAAAAAAAACGCATTCACTAAATCTAAATATACATGATAATGCTACACCAAACCATAGCAAATATCAAAAGATACTTACAAAACAGTGTGATGCTGCGGCGTGAACCCATTGTTCTTGGATTTAGTGTAGTCTGTCCGTGGGGTTAAGTACAAAAATTTTTTAAAGTGATGAAAGAGTTTAAAAATTTTCAAGAACTGGTCCAAAAAGTAACCATGTACTTAGACAACGAACTCAATCCAAAAGAGGAAAGAGAGCTACTCAAAGAAATTCAATCTAATCCAGAATACGGAAACCTCCTCAGTCAAGAGCGATCCTTCCGTGAATTTATCAAAAGCCAAGTGCATCGCCGAGAAGTTTCCCCTTTACTTGTTCAATCCATAAAAGAAAAAATACGCTTGCAAACCCCAACTTTCGCAGAGAAAACTTTTAGATGATATTGCTTTGTTTTGCTGATATTCTTACTAATATTGCATCATAACTTGTGCATAGCATGCATTATTTGGCAAACTAATAGCAGCCATCAATTATTTAAAAGTAATAAGTATGAACTGGGAATTTAGTGGCTCGGGAGTGGCACTGGTAACACCACTACACCAAGACGAAAGCATTAACTATGAAAAATTGGCACATCTTATCAACTATCATGTTGAACACAATACAGATGCCATTGTCGTGGCCGGCACAACAGGTGAAGCCTCCACGCTAACAGTGGAAGAGCACAAAGAACTAATTAAACAGAGCGTTCAAATTGCTGATGGGCGTATTCCGATTATTGCAGGGACTGGTAGTAACGAAACGCCACTAGCTATTGAATTGAGTGTGCAAGCAGAAGAAGTGGGAGCATCTTCCTTGCTAATCGTAACACCTTACTACAATAAGACGAACAACAAAGGGCTTATCAAGCATTACGAAGCTATTGCAAATGCAGTGAATATTCCAATTA
>DAITMC010000328.1:0-3433 GCA_036835365.1 Saprospiraceae bacterium | reverse complement strand
ACAAACACAATAATTTGTAAGTTCCAGGTTCTATGTTGGTAATTTCAAAAGTACCATCAAAATCTGAGGTAGTACCCTTGTTTGTACCATCCAAAAAAATATTAGCACCAATAATTTCCTCATTATTGGCGGCATCTATAATAACTCCTTTTATTGTACCTGTCTGTGTGTAAGCAAGATAAGATATTAATAAGGCAAATAGCGTGTATGTTATGCGCATGTTTTGTATCTATTTTAACGCAAAGCTACTAGCATAAAGTGAACTCATTGTTAAAACGATATTAAATTTGGTTTAATGAATTGTAAATTCAAAGTTAAGTCTTCTAAACATCTGCTTTATAGGTTATTAGAACTATAATATTAATAAGAAAAAAGAAATTTTATTTTATTTACACAAATTGTGTCGAGATGTAACCTCAGTTTACTCGCCTCAAACAATCATTAATTCGATTGTAAAATTCAAGGTAAAGTTTATCTACATTTACCTCATTAGCTACCGTCCATTCTCCCACAGCGGGCAAATATCCCTTTGGCAAAGCCGTTAAATTGGTAGTAGTAATATTTTTTAAGCGTTCATAAGTACCTTCTGCGCCAACATAATTATCCCCAAATAGGAATTTATAGAATCCAGTTCGTTGTTCAATTACACTCAGTGATTTAAAAAAGTCGCTTGCATTGCCCAACAAAAAGTAACTATCGCGCTGCACGGCAAAACCAAACCAGCCACCGCTATGTTCCTCCCAGAGCCTATTGAGTAGCGATAAATCTTCGCAGGGAAGTGATTTCATGTCTTCTATCCTCAAACCATTGTGTATGGTACGGTCTGCTAGTTCATAAATGATGGTTCGAGTACGTTTATCTGCTAATTCCCATTTTTCTTCTTTAAGAAGCACTTCTAATTGAGTGTAATCAATACCACTTTTGGTGGAAAGATAATTCGTGCGACTAGTAGTAGGCTCACTTGGTGGTGGAGATGCCATTACTGGAGGCGTTTTTGGCTTAGTTGTTTGATTTTTGATGTAGTGTTGCACTACTTGTTGCTCAATATCAGTTACTTGAGGATGAGTCAATGCTAAGTAATCCAGCACCAAATCCAAATCTTTCCTAATAGATTCCAACAGTGGAAAGCCATATTCTTCTACTGCTCGTTGAAAGGCATTTTTATAAGTTGCTCGATTTTCTTCTTTATTGTTTTTTGAGTCTGTGTTTTGCCTTAATGTTGCCAAATCTTCATCTGTTAATCCCATTTTACGCTGAAAATCATCGAGCATAAATTGCTTAACAGGACTGATTTTTCCCTCTAAAATTAAGCCTTCGTACATTTTTTTGTATTCCGAAATGGCTACCATTTTTTTAGCCATTTCTCTCTCTTTTTGTTTTTTTTCGATTAACTCCATGGCTACTTTTCGCACTTCCTGCGACACAAAGCGCATGGCATCATCTTTACTAGCTGCCGAAGTAATGGGCTGTGCATTTTGAGGGAGTGCTTGCAATTTACCAAAAGGCGAGAGCGTCCAATCTACACTTCTCAGAATAACAGGAATAACAACAGCCCTCTTAAATTCATGCAATTCAATAGCACGTTTCACTTCAACATCCCAACAGTATTTAGAAGCAATGAAATCTGAACTGACCAAAAGTAAAATAATATCTGCCTGCTCTAAATTTTGGCTAATTTGATGATCCCACTCATCGCCGGGAAGTATTTTTCGGTCGTGCCAAACAGAGATTAATCCTTGATACTCCAGTAATTTCAAATGATTACTCAATTCAACTTTTAAGGGTTCATCTTTATGCGAATAAGAAACGAAGACTTGTAGAGTGTTTTCCGTCATGGTTTCACTTAGATTATGTTTCCTAATAATAGCTTGGAGCATATTCTCCTGCTATTTCTTCATAAGGCAATATTAGGCATTTTATTCTTTTTAAAGCATAATATTTTCTATTGGCTTCGCATAATTACTTTTTTGCTCTACGCTTCACCTCAGAAGCAACCAAACTATATTCACGGCTCATATCACCAGTAACTGATGTATTTTCTTCTGCCCTGCGAATGAGATAAGGCAGCACTTCCTTTACTGGTCCATAAACCATATATTTAGCCACATTGAATCCTGCTTTAGCTAAATTGAACGTCAAATGATCGCTCATACCAAGCAACTGGCAAAAACTCACATGAGGATGATCTCTGGGAATACCTTTCTCTACAATTATTTTGACTTGCAACTCACAACTTTCTCTGTTATGCGAAGCATTACAGAAAGCTAATCGCTCGTAATTATTCAAACAGAACTGTACTGCTTTGTTGAAATCCCTATCTGTATTTGCCTTATTTTCTTGTATCGGCGATTCATAACCTAACCATTCTGCCCGTTTACGTTCCTTGTCCATATAGGCACCACGTACGAGCTTTGCGCCTAAAATGTATTCATTCATGGTCGCTTTTGAAAAAGAGTTGACCAAATAACTTAATCTATCCTTGCGATACATTTGATAAGTGCCATAAACAATAGCTTTTTCTCTATTATAAAGGAGCATCATGTCCTCTACCAGTCCATCAATAGCAGCTTGAATCCAACTTTCTTCTGCATCTACAAAAAGGGCGACATTATACTTGTGTGCTACATGACAGATGGATTCCATGCGTTTGCGAACATTGCGAAATTCCTCTGTTTCTTTGACCGACAATGGTTCACCTTGACTCACTTTTTCTAGTAGTGTGAAGCGCGCCATACCTGAAACCTTACAACTTACAGCAGATACACTAGGATTATTTGCACTAAACTCTAAACCACGAATAATTTCGTTCATCGTAGTGTTAAAATCTTCCTCTGTTTCTTTTGCTTCCACCCCATAATCTAAAATGGAAAGCACGTTGTATTCATACAAGTTATCTATTGCTGATTGGCTGTTAAGAAGTGTTGTACCGCCACAGAATTGCTCAAAAATAGTTTTTTTAATTGCAGTTTCCGCAAATGGAAGACGCGCTTTCATAGCAGTAACACCTAATTTTGAGGAAATCTTAACCATCCAAGGCTGATTCATAAGGCGGAATAGCCATGCGGTTTTATTAAGCTGTGCATTTGATTTTCGTTCAAAGGCAATTTGCGTATTGGAAAAGTCTATCAGTTCCTTAATATCAGTTATTTTTTCTGCCTGTGCATCGGTCTGAACAAATTCCTTCATCCCAGATTTAATGGTTTCTAGTAAGTTCATATCCATTTGACGAACTGGTTCTCCCAACTTTTTCATATCTATTTTTTATATTTTTTCTATTTATTCTCCTTAGTTACTATTCCAAATTTCCCAAGCTGCTTCTGCCTGAAGATGCAACATTTTTAGCCCATTCATGGTTCTTGCGCCACGCATCTTTCCCTGCGCTAAAAATGAGGTTTCCAATGGATTATAAACAAGGTCATAAAAAAAATGTTGC
>DAITMC010000327.1:0-3438 GCA_036835365.1 Saprospiraceae bacterium | reverse complement strand
ATCCACTTTTTTTGACCTGCTCCGTATAGTCCAAAACATCCACAATAGGCGAAGTACCTCCTTTTTTGGCAGCACCCGCTGATTTCATGGCATCTGTAATTAAGCCATCTTTGATATTGCCTGGCGAAGGATTCATATCAAATCCTGAACCTACCGCTTTGGCTCGACTGCTGTAAGTTTGCATCAAATGTGCAAATTTTTCCGCTAACGCTTGATTTTCGCAACGATGAATTAACGATTGCTCTACCCCATTTAATTCTGGGAACTCAGATAAAATAGTCGCACCGCCCAAAGCCACCAACATATCTGAAGTATGCCCCAGTGCTGGATTGGCAGTGATGCCTGAAAAGCCATCAGAGCCACCACATTCCAAACCAAGCACGAGTTTATTTAATGGTGCTGCTTGACGTAGTGTTTGGTTCGCTTTGGTCAGTCCTACAAATGTTTTTTTGACAGCTTCCTCAATGAAAGCATTTTCCGATTTACTTTTTTGCTGCTCTAGGATGAATAGTGGCTTTTGATGCTCGCCACTCATTTGTTGCAAAGCGGCTTCCAAAATAGAAAATTGTGCATTTTGACAACCTAAACTCAACACCGTAGCGCCAGCCACATTTGGATTAGCGATGTAGCCTGCTAACAAGCGGCAAAGCACCTCTGAATCTTGTCGAATGCCACCACAACCGCCCTCGTGGAGCAAAAATTTAATACCGTCCACGTTCGGGAAAAACCGATTTTTTTTCTGCTGCGCGCCAACTTCATGTAGTTGTAATTCAAGGAGTTCCTCTTCAGAGCTGCCTTGCTGATAGGCGTGAATTAATTGCGATAAATCAAGTTGGTGCTTGTTGGGTTGTGCGTAGCCAAGTTGTTCCAACATCATGGATTCAATCACTTTGATATTGCGGTTTTCACAAAAAACCAAAGGAAAGACAAGCCAATAGTTACGTGTTCCTACTTTTCCATCAGCTCGATAGTAACCTTGAAAGGTGCCATGTTTAAAGGCACTAATATCTGGTTGCTGCCAATGGGTTGGCTTAATTTTTACGATGTAATTTTCCGCTGCGTGCTTTACATTTTCCGTACTGATACGTTGCCCTTGTTCAATCGGTTGAACGGCTTTGCCTATACGCACGCCATACATCAACAGAGAGTCGCCAATTTGAAAATCAACAGCAGCAAATTTGTGTTTAGCAGGTATGTTTTCTTTCAGCAAAAAGTTTTTGTTATCATAAACAACTGTTTGTCCTTCCCTCAAGGACTGAAGTGCAACAATAACATTATCTTGAGGATGAACTTTTAATATTCGTTGCATAATTTTAAGATGTTATAAACCAAAAATACTAGGCAACCATAGGCTTAATGCTGGAATATAGGTCACTAAAAGCAAGGCTACTACCATAGCAACAAATAAAGGCAACAATGGTCGAATGACTTTTTGAATAGTTGTTCCTGCCACGCCAACGCCAATAAACAAAACCGAGCCAACAGGGGGTGTGCATAAGCCAATACATAAGTTCATGACCATAATAATACCAAAATGAGTAGGATCAATACCAATTTTTTGTACAATAGGCAAAAAGATTGGCGTAAAAATGAGTACAGCAGGGGTCATATCCATGAATACACCAACAAAAAGTAGAATCAGATTGATAATCAGTAAGATAATGACTTTGTTGTCACTAATCGAAAGCAATATATCGGTGATATTCTGCGGAATATTTTCATATGCCATTATCCAAGACATACTCATGGAAGTACCTATCAAAAGCATTACAATAGCCGTTGTTTCAACAGATTGTAGGAAAATAGCAGGCAGTTCTCTAAAAGAAACTTCGCCATAAAAATAGGTTAATACCAAACAGTATAACACTGCTGCTGCCGAAGCCTCTGTAGCTGTAAAAATGCCCGCCACGATGCCACCAATAACAACAAAAAGCAAAAATAAACTCGGCAAAGCATCTATAAAAGTGCTTATGACCGTTTTGAAATTTGCTCTTTTCCCTGTGGGAAAGCGGCGATATTTTGACCAGACGGCTGCCACAAGCATCAACATTAAGCCTGTTAATATTCCAGGCACGTAGCCTGCTAAAAAAAGTGCAGCAATAGAAACACCACCACTTGCTAAAGAATAGACAATCAAGATGTTACTAGGCGGAATAACCAAACCTGTAGTAGAAGCCGTTACATTCACCGCAGCGGCAAATTCTTTAGAGTAGCCTTCTTCCTCCATTTTTCTGCCCACTGTTGCGCCTAAAGCAGAAGCCGCTGCCACAGCAGAGCCAGAAATTGCGCCAAAAAGCATAGCCGCAATAATATTGACATGTGCCAATCCTCCTGGTAGCGAGCCAACTAAGGCTTTGGCAAAGGCAATCAAGCGTTTAGCGATTCCTCCACGGTTCATAATTTGTCCAGCTAGTACAAAAAAGGGAATAGCCAAAAGCGAAAAACTATCCAACCCAGTAACCATACGTTGTGCTACTGTGGTGAAAGCAGGAATGGCGGGAATACTAACTAGCATGGTAAAAATACTGCTCAAACCAATGCTCCATGCGATAGGAACGCCTATGCCGAGTAAAATAATGAAAGAAAAAACCAATATAAATATTTCCATTTGTATTTCGTTTTGTTGCCTACCTTAGGCTTCTTGAAGCAAATCGTAGGTTTGATAATACAGAATCAATAATCCACTCAAAGGAACTACGGCATAGATAAAAGCCATTGGAACCCTCAACGCAGGAGAAAGCTGACCTAGCGTTTGTGTGATGTAGATTAAGCGTACCCCTCCAACAATCATAACCGCTAAGGCAAATAAAATAACTAACAAATTAATGACTAGATTTAAGTTCTTTTGCTGAGCAGCACTAAGTTTAGTTTGCAGTAGCTCAATAGCTAAGTGCTTTTTTTGCCCCGAAGCATAAGCCGCACCTAAGATACCAATCCACATGAGCAAGAATCGAGCCAATTCCTCCGACCAGCTTAGTTGACTCCCCAAAACATATCTTGTAACTACCCCTAATAGCACATCAATGGTCATTATTGCCATCAGGAATACTAAAAAATAGCCTAAAATACTGTCAATTTTTGCTCTCACTGCGTTGCTTGTATCTGTTGAATTAATTGATAAATTTCTGGTTTGTTTTTATAGTCCTCAAATAAAACCTTTGTTTTTTCCGCAAAGAGGGTTTTATCTGGTCGAATAATCTCTACGCCTGCCGCTTGAACGGCATCCAACGCTTCCTGCTCTGAAATTTTCCAAAGTTCTCTTTGATGAATAGTAGCTTCATCAGCAGCTTCTTGTAGCCATTGCTGCTCCTCGACAGTCAGTTTATCCCAAAAAACAGTGCTGATAATTAAAATATCGGGTACTGTAGTATGCTCATTCAAGGTGTAATACTTACAAACTTCATAGTGGCGAGAAAGATAAAAACTAGGTGGATTATT
>DAITMC010000326.1:0-3447 GCA_036835365.1 Saprospiraceae bacterium | reverse complement strand
GGTTCAACTATTTTATAATATAACTCAAATAAATCTCGGTCGGGTTTTGGAAGAGCATAGTTAAATAGGCAGTAACCTACAATATAACCCGCTATGGCTAAAGCCACTCTAGGGTAGCCGTTCTGGTGATACCAACGGATGTTAGGTAATTCCTTTTCTATAAAAGCAACAATCCGATTATGATTTTCTGGGCTAGTGATGCCGAAGGTATTCTTGGTATAGTAGAACTCTTTGTAATAATCAGCTTCTGAACGTTTTAATAATTGCTCCAACTCTTTTTTAATGGCATCGTTTTTTGTTTGCTGATTACCTGCTTTTTCAAAATATTTTCTATGGATGCGCTCTAGTGTTTCCATCATATAGCCTTGTGGCTGAATAAGATAATCGAATGCGTAAGCTAGGTCAAGGAATAGATAGGCAATAGCTCCTGGATATTGCACTGCCAATTCTGAGTGTTGGTCAATATAAAAAAAAGTGGTTTTTATTTTTTGCTGAATAAATTGATATTTTATTAATTTTTCTTCGCCACTAATAGGAATAAGATGTTCATTTTCAATTTCTTTTAAAATGGGTTGAAATTCCTCCAGCAATAAATCATCTTGCTTATCTGCTTGAGTAGCGAGCTCTTTGAGTGCGGCATACAGTTTATAAGGCGAGGCATCTAAGCTATAAGTATCAAAAGTGATGCAAATATTTTTTTCTTTATCCAAGCTATATCGGCTATATTTCAGGTTAAAATTTTTTTCTAGCAGTCGGCGGAGTAAATTTTCATGATAATCGGTCAATTGAGCAATTTTAGCTGTGGCGGTTAATTTTTTTTCATTGGCTACACCAAAAATACGTTTCGAGCCTTGAAATAATTCAAAATATAAAGTATCATCTTGTCGGTCGATAAATAGATTTTGTTCTTGCTTGTCTTCTAAATATTGAAAAAAAGCAACGTAAGATGCTAAGTAATTTTGGGCTACAAATTCGTCTAAGGCTTTTGTCCAAAGGGTTGCATGTTCCATTTCTTTATAAACATCGCTGTACCTACCCAAATGAATGCCATGGGTTGGGGGTGCTTTTTTGTTCGCCAATAAACGTATCAACCAGTTCATATTAAATTTAGGACATTAGAGAATAAGCTATTTTTTGTAACCAAAGTTGTATTCTTTCATTAAATAGACGCAAGAAATTTTATTTTTGCGTTCCCAAAGATAAACGAATTTGAAACTTTGACATCAATTTACTCAGTATGAAGTATGTAATCAGCGGAATCCAGCAAATTGGTATCGGTGTACCCAATGCGGACAACGCATGGGCGTGGTATCGGAAACATTTTGGCATGGATATTCCGATGTTCAAAGAGGCGGCAGAAGCAGCATTAATGTTGCCTTACACAGGAGGCGAACCAAGGAGTCGCTATGCTATTTTGGCTATCAATTTGCATGGTGGAGGCGGCTTTGAGATATGGCAATATACAAGTCGAGTACCACAAGCCGCTCGTTTTGAAGTAGCTTTGGGTGATCATGGTATTTTTGCTGCAAAAATCAAAAGTATGGATGTTGAAAAAACCTATCAGGATTTTCTCTCGGACGGTGTGCATTTGCTTTCTGCTCCTCGAAAATCACCTTCAGGAGAATTGACTTTCTTTTTGAAAGACCCCTATGGTAATATTTTTCAAGTAGTACATGCTGAAAATTGGTTCAATAGTCCTAAAAAAGTTAATACAGGTGGAGCTTATGGGGCAATTATTGGAGTAGCAAGTATAGACGAAGCATTACCAATTTACCAAGATTTACTCGGCTACGACCAAATGATATATGACGAAACCGCTTCGTTCCCCGATTTTTTAAGGCTAAATGAGGGAAATGCCATCGTAAGAAGAGTGTTGCTTAGGCATAGCGAAGTGCGAAAGGGTGCTTTTGCGCCGCTGTTAGGTAATAGCGAAATTGAACTAGTACAGCGTTTGGATGGTAAGGGTAAACCTATTTTTAAAGATCGCTTTTGGGGCGATTTAGGGTTTATTCACCTTTGCTTTGATGTCCGAAATATGGATGCTATTGGTGCAAAATCAGCAGAATTGGGCTATCCATTTACAGTAGATAGCGGCAAAAGTTTTGATATGGGCGAAGCAGCCGGGAGATTCACCTACATCGAAACAAAAGATGGCACATTAATTGAATTTGTAGAAACACATAAAATTCCAGTAGCGAAAAAATTAGGTTGGTATTTGAGTTTGAAAAAAAGAGCAGCCGAAAAACCATTACCTCGTTGGATGCTTAATGCACTTTCTTTGAATAGAGAAAAAATATAGTAAATTGATTATCAGTGTCTTGAATTAAGGCATGAAATATTTAATGCCTAAACTACCATAATAATTTCGAGGCAATGCCGGATAGTAATAACGTGGTGCTGCACCACCTACACTTGCTGCGTTGATGAGTAGCATGGAGGCATATTGCTCGTCAAAAATGTTATTTATCCCCACGGCAGCATCTATCTGCCATGCTTTGCCCAACATCATACGATAACCTAATTTCCCATTCCACAACTGATAAGCACTGGAATACAGGCTATTATCATCGCGTAACGGCATTTGATCCACAAATTGATAATTGACATTGCCATAGATAATTTGGCGACCTTTTGTTTCAAATAATAAGCCAGCACTAGCGATGTGCGGTGCAGTTCCTGTAAGTTGATTACCCGAATAATCATCGTCATTGTCTATAAATTCATCAAATCGGTAGTTAGCATAGGTGTAATTAAGGAAAGGTTGAAGTTGCCAAATCCACCATTGATGATTAGATTGTAGCGAAAATTCAATTCCTTGGTGGATGGTTTTACCTGCATTGATGCCTACAAACTGGTCGAATCCTGTTCTTCTAGCCACGAGCAAATCCTTAATTTGCATAGTATAGACGGATAAATTATAGTTCATATTTGCCCAATTCCCTCTTGTTCCTAGCTCCATGTTCCATCCTTTTTCAGGTTGAATATCAGGATTAATCACACCGTCGGGGGTAAGCGTTTCTTCTAGCGTAGGGGGAGAAAAACCATGACTAACAATGCCATAAAAAGATATATTTATAGCATTTGCCGCCGAAAGAGTAGGGTAGTAGTAAGCGGATAGAAATGGGGAAGCAACTGGTTTGAAAGAATAATCGCCAGAGGTATTTTGATTGTTGGCACTGAATAAATTATCCAAATTATAATTGGTGGTATTATAATTGATGCCTGCGGTCAAAAACATATTTTCCAAAATAGCCCACTTGGATTGTAAAAAAATATTCAAGTACTGACGAGTTTCTTCATTGATGCCAATCGAAGCCCCCATCGTACCTCTATTGGTTACATTAGTTTGCCAATCGTAATTTTCATGGAAAAACTCTGTGCCCCACTCTATGTAATTAGCTGGAGTAAATGCTTGCCTAAATTTGGTTCTAGCACCTAAAACAGTAG
>DAITMC010000325.1:0-3455 GCA_036835365.1 Saprospiraceae bacterium | reverse complement strand
TATTGACCGTGCACATCAATATAGGAAAGAACTAATGCTGCCATTTTGACGGACGACAGCAAAAGTTCAATTTATTAATTAATAATAATTATCAAAATTATGAAAAAATTTTTTTTTTTACAAGTGTTTTTTATCTTTTGTTCTATTTTTATGGTGCTTCCTGTGGAAAGTTACGCTGATGCTTACAATGAGTTCAGAAACAGATGTAACATTTTTACTAAGCGATATCGGTCGTTCGCTCGAACACAAGGAAATGATTCTTTTGATGTCTTTCCTTGTAGAAGTCAAACTTCGGATTGCACAGAGTCTTGGGCTAAATGTGAGTCTCTTGATGATGGGGGAACCGTGTTGTGTGCTGAGGCAGAAGCTCGGGCAAGTGCCAACGAAAACTTTATTGATATAGATGTAAATTCTGGTTGTACTGCTGGGATACCTACCAGAGACATTTCAAAATCTTTGTTAATCTTATCTCGCAAAAAGCAGTTACACTCTAAAGTAAGATTATAATACAACCAAAATTTCGATTCAGAAAAGAGAAATTTTAAGATAAGTAATACCAACGGGGTATTAAGAATTTCAAAGTTATATTCTGGTATTGTAGAAATAAGATTCACGCTCTGGAAAGCGGAAGACGATGAAGTTAATGGAATAGCAGATGAAAACATGACTGAGGAGAAAATTCTTCTTCAAGAGTACATCAGAATCAAAAACAATCAAGTAGAAATATCTGAAGGACTAAGAGGAAACAAATCAATCAAAGTGGTTGAAGACAAAGATATCATTAGCATTGAATTATTGGACTTTAGTCATACTTTCAACATTCCTGATGGCGTTGACATAGAGAATGAATTAGTAGCTAGAGTAAGTGGTTTTACAGAGTTTGATGATGAGCGGTTTTTAAATGAGGCATTGGCGAAATCTGAACAAGCACCTATGTTTGATTTATCTCCCAATCCTAATAATGGAAGATTTGCGATTGGGGTAAATTCGCCTTCATCTAATGAAAGTGTACAAGTTAAATTATTTGATGCACAAGGCAGCTACGTTAGAACTTTGTTCAATGGTATCTTGAATAATGAAAACGGACAAATTGAAATTGAAACAGGAGGACTTGCTAACGGTATTTATTTCATTACCATAGTAGGAAATGGAATTATCGAAACTAAGAAATTAATTATTACGCAATAACATACTTTAGTTTCTTTAAGTAAGTGGTTGATGAAATAGGTTTCATCAACCACTTACATTTATTACAAGAAAGAAATATTTTAAACAAAACACATTATATGAAAAATGCTTTGCTAGTCTTATTATTTTTTTGCTTTTGTTATTTCAGTGCGCATAGCCAAAATCAAAGCCTAAATTTTGGCGTTGGCTTTACGTTGAATGGGGGTCAGTTACAAGGTGATGCAGTTGCACCTGTAGATAGTTTTTCCTTAGAGCGTAGTACAAGTGTTTTACTTGGAGGGAATGCCTTTGTAGAATGGTTGGCTACCGATGCGTTCCGCTTGAGATTGACCACTCACTACAACCTCAAGGGAGTACGACCTATACTTACGCAGAATTTTGGCGAGGGAAACACCATAAAAGAAACCCTTAATTATCAGTTTGCTAGTTTTGATGTTGGCATTACGGCAAGTTACAATGTGTTGCCTAATACTTCCAGATGGAAAATTTATCCTCAGCTAGGGTTTGTAGCAGGAACAAGCAAATTAGAACAGATAAATTTAACCCAAAGTGCTAATTTTAGTAGTAGCATACCGCTAAGAAGCGATACCGAGCTAGAAGCAACGATTGAAGATAAAAATAGCTTTTTTTACTTTGCACTACAGGGCGGTATCAACATTCAACCACCTTTGTATATATTAAAACGCCAAATGGAGTTCAATACAACCTTTCACTATTCACCGCGCTCCTTTTTACAAAATCCGATTGAAATTAGTGGTTTAAGTCTGAATGGTAACTATCATTTTGTTTCATTCGGTTGGAATGTTCACTTAAACAAAAGCAAAATAAATGAAAAGTAAATTCCTGTTTTTACTTGGGTTATTTTTGTTGGCTGGGTTAGGTACTTACGCCCAAAAAACAACGCTTAGCGGCTACATTAGCGATGCTGCCTCCCGAGAGCGGTTGATTGGCGCAAATGTGTTTGAGCTGAATAGCCAGAAAGGAACAATCACCAACGAGTATGGATTTTATAGCCTCACTTTAGAGCGCAAGGATAACATAGTGTTGTTGGTCTCTTATGTTGGTTATCAGATGGATACGATTTATGTTGATAGTGCTAGTAAAGAGCTATTGAATATTGACCTTGAGCCTAGTGTTACTTTGCGCACCGTAGAAGTTACTTCGTCGGCTAGCCAAACCATTGAGCAAGTAACCCAAATGAGCCAAATGGAGGTACAAGTAAAAGACATCAAGCGATTGCCTGCCATATTGGGCGAGGTGGATGTGATAAAAGCACTCCAACTAATGCCCGGAGTGAGCTCGGGCAATGAAGGGCTTTCAGGACTTTATGTGCGCGGGGGTAGCCCTGACCAAAACCTGATTTTGCTTGACGGCGTTCCCATCTATAATCCTACACATATACTCGGTATTTTTTCGGTGTTCAATGCGGATGCTATAAAAAATGTATCGCTTATCAAGGGTGGTTTCCCTGCAAGATATGGCGGCAGACTTTCTTCTATTCTGAACATCAACATGAAGGAAGGCGATTTGAACACTTTTCATGGCGAGGGTTCCATCAGTAATATTGCCTCAAAAATTATGCTCGAAGGACCCATCAAAAAAGAAAGTACCTCCTTTTTATTCTCTGCCCGCAGAACTTACGTGGATTTAATTTTCGGACCATTACTTAAAAGCCAATCTGAAGATTTAGAAAAATTGGCTGCTAATTTTTATGACCTCAATGGCAAAATTCAGCACCGCATCAATGATAAACACAGTTTGCACCTAAGCGGATATGCTGGTAGGGACAAATTTTTAGCCAAAGGCACTAATAGCACCACACTCGACAAATCCAGTAGCGAAATCTTTTGGCAAAATCAAATTGCTGCTTTGCGCTGGAATTATAACATTTCCAATAAAGCCTTCGCCAATACCACATTGAGTTTCACGAATTACGACATAGGCATCAACAATGAATACAAGGAATACGAAGGAGATGCCTTTCGCTCGGAGTATGTTTCTGGTATCAAAGATTATGCTATTCGCTCGGTATTAGAATTAATTCCTACGCCAAAGCACTACATTCGATTAGGCGCTAATTTAATTCACCATACTTACACCCCAGGGGCTTCTACGATTAACATTACTACAGATGCCCGCGTTTTGGATACGCTTTTGGGGACGCCATCGCTTAGTTCATTGGAATACAATGTGTTTGCAGAAGATGACTGGAATATCAATGCTCGCTTGAGTGCCAATATAGGTTTGCATTTTTCTGGTTTTCAAGT
>DAITMC010000324.1:0-3461 GCA_036835365.1 Saprospiraceae bacterium | reverse complement strand
TACTAAATAAACAACATGGCTAATAGCAATCTTATTAAAAATGGTATAAATGGGTTTCATCTCATTGAAGACATTGGAGATGCTCATGTAGGGACAAGCCCTGAAACGCCTTTGAGAGAAGATGCGTTTGACTTGACCGACGCAGAAAAGAGAGAAAAAATCGAGGAACATTTCAAAGCCATTCTTGATATTCTTGGGTTAGACTTGACGGATGATAGCCTACAAGGTACACCAAAGCGAGTAGCAAAAATGTTTGTGAATGAGATTTTCTCAGGTTTAAATCCTATCAATGAACCTAGCATTACACTTTTTGCTAACAAATTTAACTATCAACAAATGTTGATAGAGAAGGGAATTAAGCTGCATACTTTTTGTGAACATCATTTTCTACCGATTTATGGGGTGGCACACATTGCTTACATGGCTCATGGCAATGTGATTGGGCTTTCCAAACTCAATCGAATTGTAGAATACTATGCTAAACGTCCACAAGTACAAGAGCGCTTGACCGTTCAAATTGCTAATCATTTACGAACAGTGCTTAGAACGGACGATGTAGCTGTTTATATCGAGGCAAAACATATGTGTGTACAACTCAGAGGCGTAGAACATAACGATTGTTCCACAGTAACTTCTGATTATAGCGGCAAGTTTCTAGATGAAGCGGTAAAAGCAGAGTTTCTTCAGGCTATCGCCTAATTACTTTCCAATTCAGCTTATCAACTATTTAATTCATTGTATTATAGATAAAAAATGGAACTATTAAATAATAAAAATGTCCTCATCATTGGTGCGACAGGGGGGATTGGTGCGGAAACGACTAGGCTTATCAAGAAAAACAATGCCAATGTTTTCATTACAGGTCGAAACGCCAATCAGTTACAAGACTTAGCTAGTGAATGTAGTATTCCATCCAGCCAAGCGTTTGTGCTAGATGTGACCAATGCAGCAGCAGTTGAGCAGGTAGCACAAATGATTCACAATCAGATTGGACAACTTGATGTTTTGATTAATGCAGCAGGTATTGGTATCATCAAACCAATTGAACAACTGACACACGAGGATTTCAACCAAGTGATTGATGTTAATCTAAAAGGCTCATTCTATGTGCTTAAAGCCTTCCTTCCGCCGATGAAAGAAGCTAAAAAAGGCTTGATTATCAATATACCTGGTGTGTTAGGGAAAACGCCAATGGCAGGTGCAGCCGCTTATGCCGCTTCAAAGTATGGATTGAACGGAATGTTAAAATCTGTGAGAGAAGAGTTGAAGCGCACTAATGTAAGAATTACCAACTTGTATTTAGGTGGTGTAGATTCTCCTTTTTGGGATGAAATTGATATGAAAGTGAGCCGAGATAAGTTCATTACAGCCAAAGAAGCTGCTAAAGCTGTTTGGTTTCTTTGTCAGCAGCCACTTTCTGGCGTGGTGTCTGAAATGGTCATTCAGCCATTTAATCATCAAGCTATTTGAGGGAAATTCACTTTTAGAAGCATCTGTGGAGGAAGTTCCTCGACAGATGTCTTCACAAAGTTGTGCTGTAAATACGCTTTAAAAATAGGTAACACCAAGCGTCATGCTTCTCGCGAAGGTTATTTTTTCCCTATGTATCGGTTTTCGCAGCTCAAATATGGTCTCGCTTCTTTCAAAGCATTAGAAAGAAACTCAACCAAATAACCTATCTATCTGATAAGCTGTTGAGCATAATTGAGAAAGAATATATTTATTTGAATCGGCGTTAAGGAAAGCGTCGTATTAATAAAATAATTAATACGCACACAAATATATAGTAACTTTTTACAAAGTGAAGTACTTATCGAAAAAATTGTCAAAAAAAAGTTTTCGAATCAGCCATTTTAAAGGAAGAAGTGTTATAAACAAGTGTTTAAAACATAGCAATAATACCTGATAACATGAAGTATTACGACTTAATTATTGTTGGTGCAGGACCATCAGGCATCAATATTGGCATAGCGGCGAGTAGAGCCAAACTAAACTATCTGATTCTTGAAAAAGGAGTATTGGTGAATTCGCTTTATCATTTTCCAACAAACATGACTTTTTTTTCGACCTCAAAGCTACTGGAAATAGGAGATACTCCATTTATTTCGCATTATGAAAAACCAACGCGAGAGGAAGCCTTAGAATATTATCGCCGATTGATGCAAAGCTACAATTTGAATATACAATTTTATGAACCTGTTGAGCAGGTTAATCCAGCAGAAGGAGGTTACTTAGTTACTACCAATAAAGATACTTACCACACCCAAGCGATTGTGTTGGCAACGGGATATTACGATACCCCAAATTTACTGAACGTACCAGGTGAAGATTTGCCTAAAGTGAAACATTACTACGATAATGTTCATCCTTACATTGGACAAGAAGTGCTAGTAGTTGGTGCAAGAAATTCAGCAGCTCAAGTCGCTTTAGAATTATGGCAAAAAGGGGCAAAAGTGACGATGTTGGTACGTGGCAACGAAATTAGCAACAAAGTTAAGTACTGGATAAAGCCTAATTTAGAAAATAGAATTAAAGAAGGAAGCATCCCAACCTATTTCAACAGCACTATTGAGGAAATTTTTCCAAATCAAGTTACTTTGAACACACCCGAAGGTAAAGTAACGATTACTAACGATTTTGTACTATCCATGACAGGCTATCGTCCTAACTATGCATTTTTAAGAAAAATAGGCATTGAAATTTCCGAAGACCAATCGCAACTTCCAACATTTAATGAAGCTACTTTAGAAACAAATTTGTCTAACATCTATTTAGCTGGTGTGGTTTGTGCGGGCTTGGAAACGAGTAAATTATTTATTGAAAATACAAGAGATCACGGCGAAATCATTATTGGTCGAATTTTAGAAAGACAACAAGCTATTGTAGCATAAATAAATAAACATGGGCATTCTTCAAACTTACTTGGAAGCAACAAAATCTGTAACGCAAGAATACGCCAATATTGAATTACCGCTTGTAGCAGGCAATATTCCGGAAGCATTACAAGGAACACTTTTCAGAAATGGTAATGGACGCTTTGAACATCAAGGCGTAAAGTACGATCATCTTTTTGATGGAGATGGTATGATTGCTGCTTTTCGTTTTAAAAATGGAAAGGTAACTTATAGCAATCGCTATGTCAGAACGAAGGAATTTGAAGCGGAGGAGCAACGAGGAAAAATGCTATATCGCAGTTTTGGTACCAACCTTCCGGGCGGTTTTAGTAAAAATTTACTGCGCATGCGCTTTAAAAATGCGGCAAATACTAGCTTAGTTTATCATGCAGGCAAGTTATTAGCCCTTTGGGAAGGTGGCTTACCTCATGAAATTGACCCCGAGACTTTAGCTACGCTTTCGAGATACGATTATAATGGTGTGCTACAAAATTCTTTTTCTGCATTAGATAAAGTGATTTTTCCAGAACTCTCTTTTTCTGCACATCCTAAAATACATCCTGAAAC
>DAITMC010000323.1:0-3499 GCA_036835365.1 Saprospiraceae bacterium | reverse complement strand
TCAATGCGGTAACTTAGATTCCGGGTCATCCAATCAGCGGACGATAAATAAATTTTTTCATCACCATTGTTATGAAAGATGAACACTCTAGCGTGCTCTAAGAAGCGATCTACAATACTAATGGCTTCAATATTTTCACTCCAATTTTTTAATTGAGGTATCAAAGAACATATACCTCTGATAATCAGTTTTATTTTTACGCCTGCCCGACTAGCCTCATAGAGTTTAGCAATCATTTGATCATCTTGCAAACTATTCATTTTTAATATAATACTAGCCTGTTTGCCTTGTTTGGCATTTTCGATCTCTTGGTCTATGAAGGCTACTAATTTACTTCTTAAATTGAATTGACCTACTAAAAGATGTTCAAAATCAGGAGCTTGTATAGTTTCTAAATAGGAGAATAGGCGAGCTACTTCTTTTACAATTCGCTCATCAGCGGTAAAAAACCCAAAATCGCTGTATAATTTAGCTGTTCCTTCGTGGAAATTTCCTGTACTCAAGTAGGCATACATTTTGATTGTACTTTCTTCTTTCCTGCGTACTAAGGCGAGCTTTGAATGTACTTTTATGCCAGGCAAGCTATACTTAACGTTTACCCCTATTTTTTCTAAACGTTCCCCCCATTTTAAATTGGCTTCTTCCTCAAATCTAGCTTTTATCTCAATAAACACCGTTACTTGTTTCCCCGCTTTTACGGCATCTATAAGGGCATTCATAATGCGCGACTCTTTGGCTACTCTATATTGTGTTACTTTGATGTGCGTTACGTGGGGGTCGCGTGCAGCCACCTCTAAAAAGCGCATAACCGATTCATAAGAATGATAAGGCATATGGATGAGATGGTCGCGCTTGTCAATGGCGTTAAAAAAGTGAAGTGTTTTTTCTAGCGGTAGATAAGGCATTGGAGGTAGAGGTTCATTTTCTGTTTTAGGTTTATTCAAATTCGGGAATTTGAATAGGTCAAAGTTGTTTAGGTAACGTCCTTCAGGAAAAATATCGTAACGTTCCAATTCAAAAACTTCCATCAGAAAAGTCAACAAACCTTCAGGCATTTCACGGTCGTAAACAAAACGAGAAGCGGAACCTACATCTCGCTTGACCAAACTTTTTTTAATTTTTTCAATCAAATCACCAGAAAACTCATCATCAATATATAATTCTGCATCTCTGGTTAGTTTAATGGAAAAGGTATCTTCAATAAAGTATCCTGGAAACATGGACGAAACATTATGTCGTACAATATCATCTAGCATAATAAAATCATGCCATCCATCCTCAGAGGGCAACGCTAGAAAGCGCGACAAATGATCGGAAGGAATTTTTACAATTGCCACTGTATGCTCATGTGCTTTTGCTTCCTTATCTGTCATCCAAACAGTCAAATATAATTCGTCATTATTGAGAAAAGGGCGAATTTTATGTTTCACCAAAAGCACAGGTTGTACATAGGGAAGCATATGATTGCGGAAATAACTTTCCACAAATTCGCGTTGTGTTTCGTTCAAATGCAAGCGTCGAAGCAGTCTTATTTTCTGTAATTTTAGCTCTGCTGCAATATCCTTTTCAAAAATATGACTCAATTCCAGTTGATGCTGATTGATAATAGATTGAATTGCTCTAATCAACTCCTTTGGGTCGTAATCTACTTCTTTTTTGGCTTTTTTACTTGCATTGAGTACATTTCTATGGCTTGCAATGCGTACCTTAAAAAATTCACTCAAGTTAGAAGAATAAATGGCTAGAAATTTAATGCGTTCCAGGAGGGGGACATTTGGGTCTTTTGCCTCTTGTAGCACCCTGTGATTAAAGGAAAGCCAACTAATATCTCTATGAACTTGCGGAATGTTAATGTCTGTTTTTTCTGCGTTCAGTTGCGTGTCTATTGTCATTTTTGTTTTTTTTGCCTCAAAATTAATTAAAAAAGACTTATTTGTCCTTTCAGAGGAGGATTAAGTAGTTTCGGACCTCTGGTATCCACTGGTAGCTCGGATGTAGCTTTGTTGTACAGGTAGCGTGCCAATACTGGAGAAAGAATATTATCGGGTTCGTGCACAAAAAAATAAATTTCTTCTATACCTTGTGCAAACCACGATTTCATTCTAATTATCCAAGTATCAATCCGCTTGTAGTCCGTAGGGTGTAAGCCATTCCCTACAAATCGAATGAGCACTTTTGAGCAAGTAAGTGCCATATGTAACACATCGCGCCTACCCGCTACATCGGTAATTACTAAACTTATATTCGCTTGTTGACAAATAGTTAACAATAATTCAAATGATTTGGATGTGTTAAACCAACTTTCATGGCGCAATTCAAACGCCAGAGGTATATCTTTGGGAAACTGCTGTACAAAAGCCTCTAGTAGTGATAGGCGACGCTCATCAAAATGGGGCGGGAGTTGCAAAAAACAACAGCCAAGTTTTTGTTCTAGTTGTCGAACGGTGTCGCAAAAGAGGGCAAGTTGGCTGCTATCCATGCCTAGGTTGCGGCTGTGGCTAATCGTATTGGTAAGTTTTGGGCAAAACCTAAAATCCTCGGGGGTATCTCCTTTCCATTGTGTTATCATATCCAGTGTTGGAATGCGATAATGGGTGGTATTAAGTTCGATAGTGTTGAACTGCTGTCCATAGTATTGAAGAAAGTCTTTTGTTTTGGCTTTTTCTGGATAAGTAGTTCCTATCCACTCCTTCATGCTCCAGCCTGTGCAGCCGATGTAAAGTTTCTTTTTTTGTGCTGTTTTACCTTGCTGAGGTAGAAAAAAAATATTGTTATTGGGATGATTTTCAGGTAATGCAAAATCAACTAAATCAATTTGTTGAACTTTACCAAATTCCATAAGCAATTTATTTTCTTTTCCGTAACTTTATTTTGATGATTAATAAAGAAAAGCAAAAAGCATTAAGTTTTGAGCAAATATTCTTTTTTGTTTGCAAAACTCGCATTTTTAGCTTTTATTGCGCATCAATGAAATTCATATAACAACTATTCATGAATCGAGTTAAAATTGATTTAGAGTTTATTTTCAGGGCTTCTCCTGGTATTTTGTACAGTTTTTTTATGGAGCCTGCAAAAATTGTAAGATGGTTTTGCGATGAGGTGGACATTACAGGTAATGTGTTTACGTTCATGTGGAGTGGATCCGAAGAAATTGCGCAACTCGTAGGCAACGAAGATGAGGAAAAATTGCGGTTCAAGTGGGAAGCAGCAGAAAACGATGATGAATATCTCGAAATCCGTTTTTCGCAAGCACCTGTCACAAATGAAACCATACTGGAGATAACAGATTTTTGTGATGAAGATGAACAGGAGGATCAAAGAATTCTTTGGACCAGCCAAATGGAAAAACTTAGGCAAGAAACAGGCGGCTAAAGTCAACTTTTTTGCCACTCAAGTATTTTCTTAATTCAAGTTCAAGAGATTGGTTCTTTAGCTCAGTTGGTTTAGAGCGCTGCCTTGACAGGGCAGAGGTCACTGGTTCGAGTCCAGTAAGAATCAC
>DAITMC010000322.1:0-3587 GCA_036835365.1 Saprospiraceae bacterium | reverse complement strand
AATATTGCGATGTTGTGTGAGTAGGGTCATTTCTACTTCCTCCAAAAATTCTATTGCTCGGATAATGCCATTGCCACCATTCCATTGACCAACGCCACCAGAATCGGGTCTAATCGCAAAGCGATGTAAGCGAACGGGGTAGCGGCATTCTAGTTCCTCTGCATCGGTTATTTTGGTATTGGTCATGTGCTGATGTATAGCACTGCGACCGTGAAAACCATCGCCTGCACCAGTTCCGCCACCGATTGTTTCGTAATAGCCAAAATGTGAATTGCCAAACAAAAAATTGTTCATAGTACCTTGACTACAAGCTGATAAATCCAACGCTTTCAACAGCGTATCTACCAAACGTTGGCTCACTTCTGTGTTACCGCCTACCACAGCAGGACAGTGCGCTGGGTCGTCCACAAAATTTGGATGCAGAAAACTGACTGGCAATCTAAGTTCGACCTGTTCCATTAAGCCTTCATTCAGAGGAATATCTTTATTACAAAGCAGCCTCAATACATAAAGTACAGCACTAAACACAATTGAAATATTGGCATTTAGATTGAGTGGATGAACGTCAGATGTACCTGAAAAATCAAACAAAATTTTATTTTCTGTACATTGAATATCTACCTGAATCAAGTGTCCATCATCCAGCATTTCTTGCGCCTGAAAGGTTTTTCCTATTCGATTTTCCATAGCTTTTACCAAAGCTCCTTTTGCAGCGTCTTTGAGTAGTTGCATATAATAATGCACTTTGGGAAGTCCCTGTTGATCAACGAGTTGCTGCAACTTTGCTACACCTGTCCGCAAGGAAGCTAGTGCTGCGTTGATGTCAGCAAGATTTTCTTGAATAGCGCGTGTGGGATAAGGCGCATTTTGCAAAATATGTTGAATCGCTTGCCACTGAACAACTCCTGATTTTACTAAGTAAGTAGGCAAAATAGCTACACCTTCTTCTACTAACCGAGTGGCATCAGGAGGCATAGAGCCTGGACGATTTCCTCCGATTTCTGCATGATGCGCTCGATTAATGACATAACCGATGAGTTGATGCTCAGTATTAAAAACGGCACTTAACATAGTTAAGTCAGGCAAATGCGAACCACCATATTTTGGATGATTAGTGATAATAACATCGCCTGATTGTAGCGGGAATTGTGCCAAAATCAGACGTGCACATACGCCTAAACTGCCCAAATGTACTGGAATATGCGGCGCATTGACGAGCAAATAAGCATTGGCATCCAGCAAAGCGCAAGAAAAATCTAAGCGCTCTTTGATGTTGATAGAAAAAGCAGTGCGTTGCAATTGCGCTCCCATTTCTTCTGCGATGGCTTTAAAACGGTTTGTAAATAGCTCTAATTCAATGGATTCCTTTAGATTAGTTGACTGCTTTTTAGCGGTATTTATCTTTGTTAGAATAGCATTTTTATCTTTTGAAATTTGAATTTTCCAACCTTCTTCAATGAAGGCAGTAGAAGTAGGATTAATCAAAATCGCCTTCCCTTTTATTATTGCGCTGATGGGCATTTTTTCCCAGTAATAAACGGGAATACGCTGCTCTGGAAACAGCACAGGCGTAAAAAAATGATCCGAGAGGACTTCAATGTTTTCTGGTGTAGTATTGTCATATTGGCTTGGTTGACCTTTACTTTGCGCAATGACCTTAACGCTTTCCACTTCAATTACCGCATTTTCAGGATAATGCCCAAAAAGCTGTTCATACTTTAATCGAAATGAAGTAACTAAATCGAGTGAGTATGGCACTTCCAGCGTTGTGTCTTGCCCCAGAAATCGCAAATAAAATAGTGGTGTTAACTGCTCAATATCTTGACAATCAATACCTTCTTCTTTAAGTTGTTGCGTGGCTTCTCGAAAGCATTGAGTAATTAAATCTGTTAAATCAAATTGGCATTTTTCATAAGGTCGCAATATTTGTTTACTCACTATGCGTTGCACCTGCGCCATACCTATACCGTAGGCACTCAATAAACCACTATCAAAGGGCAAAATAATATGCTTTATTTGCAGCAAATCGGCAATTTTGCAGGCGTGCAATCCTCCTGCGCCACCAAATGCCAAGAGCGCATACGCTTGAGGATCAAAACCTTTTGCTATTGAAATGCGTCGAATGGCTTCCGCCATTTTTTCGTTGGCAATTTGTTCAAGTCCAGTTAACAATTCTAAAAGTGTAATATCTTCTTGTTGTGCGATCCGAATTTGCTGTTGAAGATTGAGTAATTGCTGCTTAGCGGCATGAACATCAATGGGAATGCCCATAGCAGAAGCATCTAATTTGCCTAGCAATAAATTCACATCTGTAATTGTCAGCGGACCGCCTGCACCATAACAAGCAGGACCAGGAGTAGCCCCTGCACTTTCGGGACCAACCGTCAATTTTTTACCATCAAAGGCACAGATAGAGCCACCACCAGCAGCCACTGTTTCGATGGCTAAACTTGGCGTAAACATGACGGCATCGCCTACTTGAGTTGTAAAGTTATAGTCGTAATTGCCGCTGAATCGAGCAGTATCTGTACTTGTGCCACCCATATCCAAAGTGAGTATTTGTGAAAAACCTAATTGAGTAGCAATATTTACGGCACCTACTACGCCACCTGCCGGACCGCTCAAGAGGCTATCTTTGGGTTGGAAAAATGAAGTCGCCACCAATCCGCCTGAACTGGTCATTACCCTCAAATTGGTACTAGGGTTTAATTTTTGCTTTATTCGCTGAAGATAATTTTCTAAGATAGGATGCAAATAGGCATTCACCAAAGCCGTAGTTGCTCTAGGCAAAATTTTAATGGCTGGCGATAAAACACTGGACAAAGAAAGGTAAGGAATACCCTTTTTTGATAGTGCTCGGGCTAGCTCCTGCTCATGTGCAGGATTTAAATAGCTGTGCAACAGTGCAATAGCTACTGATTCTGTTTTTATGCTAGAGATTATGCTATTGATTTCATCCGTAAGGAGTGGTACTAAAACATTGCCATGAGCATCCAAGCGCTCTTTGACTTCAATGACTTCTTCGTAAAGCAAATGAGGTTCGGGAATATTCAACTGAAACAAATGATGTCGCTGTTGCGTGCCTATGTAAAGCAAATCTCGATAGCCTTCTGTAATGAGTAAAGTTACTTTTGCTCCTTTTCGTTCTAGCAAAGCATTTGTTCCTTTAGTAGAGCCTAATCGCATTTCCATTTTAGGCATTTGTTCGGCTAAGGGTGTTTGTGTTGCTATTCTTGTTGCCAAAATAGGTGCTTCTTCATGTGCGGCGAGTTCAAAATAGCTGTTTGTAGCAAAAGGAATGTCTTTAGTCAAATGAAGCAAATTTTGTACTGGGTCAAATTTTTCTACTTTTACCGCATCATGGGCTTTACCAAGTAACTGGAAGTCATATCCTTGTAGAATATCTTGTTCTACCTGCCACGAATGTTGAATTTTAAAACAGCGCACCGACTGCCTTTCTAGTAATAAGCCTCTAATTTTACCGCTACTCAGCACTTTTACTCGCTTTTTCTCGCCATTCGGCGCCATTGCAATACAATCCGTAAAAGTTCCTCCTGTATCTATCCAAATTTGCCAATCCTTCATGG
>DAITMC010000321.1:0-3594 GCA_036835365.1 Saprospiraceae bacterium | reverse complement strand
ACTGCCATAGGCGCAGGCACAGGAATCCCTAAAGATTTGAAAGATAGTTATTTAAGTATTCATCTTATCAATGTAAAATAGAAAATAATTATCTTATTATAGATTTTACCAATCAAAACAAAACATGAATTATTCTGATCTTAAAGGACAAGTAGCTATCATTACAGGTGGGGCAGGTTCACTGGGCGGTGCTATTGCAGATGGATTGGCTAGAGCGGGTGTTAAAGTGGGGATTTTGAGCCGAAATGAAGAGCGTGTAAATCGAAAAGTAAAAAGTATCATTTCAGATGGAGGCATCGCTGTGTCATTGATTGCGGATGTGTTGGACAAGTCGCAACTTGTAGCAGCAAGGGAGCAACTACTTACTCAATGGGGACGAATAGATATTCTTATCAATGCAGCTGGCGGTAATATGCCAGGCGCAACCATAAGACCCGACCAAACAATTTTTGACTTATCGCTGGAGGATTTCCATAAAGTAAGCCATCTCAATCTTAATGGAACGTTATTGCCGACACTTATTTTTGGGGAGGTGATGGCAATGAGAAAAAAAGGAAGTATTATCAATATTTCTTCTATGGCGGCACAGCGTCCGCTAACTAGAGTAGTGGGCTATGCTGCATCCAAAGCAGCAGTGGATAACCTAACTAAATGGTTGGCGGTAGAGATGGCAGTAAAATTTGGAGCGGGTATTCGAGTCAATGCTATTGCTCCTGGCTTTTTCATTGGCGATCAAAATAGACAACTCCTACTCAATGAAGATGGTAGCTACACAGATAGAGCTAAGACTATCCTTGAGCATACGCCTATGCGCCGCTTCGGCGAGGCAGAAGAACTTTGTGGTGTCGCCAATTGGTTATGTAGTGAGGCGGCTACTTTTGTGACAGGCACTATTGTTGCTGTGGACGGCGGATTTGGTGCTTTTTCAGGAGTATAAAAAAAGGCAATTCCCCAAAGGAATTGCCCCAATCACTCTCACTAGTTTTGAAACTTAAAGCCGTTATCTGCTATCTTCATATACTCTAGGGCTTCAAATATGTTTCAAATACATATGTATTTTTTTTAAATTTATTTTCCCTGATGGGCTGGACGTAATAAATCAGTAACTTGTTTTACTGGATTAAACGTGATAACAGGTACTTCTACAAAAACAGTATTCCAATCAGACATGCTGCCATTCCATAAACCTGGAAGTTCTAATGCCTTTAGTTCTCGACCATCACTCGATTTTTGTACAATAAATCCCTGTTGAGGATTAACGTATGCCAACAAATCAAAGCGTTCGCCTTTATAATTTTTCATCGTACAAACAATGTCCACAGGATTGAAATGGGAAGATGTTTTTAATAAGTGTATTTGATTTATATCATTGACATTGATTTGTGCACTTTCTACAATTTGTAAGGAGACTGTTCCGTCTGGATTTTCTGTCCAGAAAGGACCCCCACCAGGTTCACCTTCATTTTTGACCATACCACAGACCCTGATTGGACGATTGAGCTTTGTATGGAGGTATTTTACTTTTTCTACTAACGACAATTTTTCATAGGTGGTAGGAAATTGAGTACACATTTCTGTTTTATAAAGTTGCTCAATCGCCTGAATTAATGCTTGGCTATCGCCATTCACAGCATCCAATTTTTCCAAGTAATCAAATATTTTATGTTGCAACTGAAGTAAAATACCACCGATTACTTTTTTATAATGATAAGTTTCTGCTTTGAGTGCGTCGGGTACGACATTATCAATATTTTTTATAAAAACAAGGTCGGCTTCAAGTTGATTCAAATTTTCTATCAACGCCCCGTGCCCTCCAGGACGAAATAAAATACTGCCATCTTCCAATCGGAAAGGCGTGTTGTCGAGTTCTACTGCAATTGTATCGGTGTGGGGAGCTTGCTGCGAGAAAGAGACGACCAGTTGAACACCTAGCCATTTTTCATAAGCTGCTTTTTTAGCACTCACCAATACTTCAAATTTTTCTTGATGCTCAGGGGAAACCGTAAAGTGAATCTGAACGGTATTATCCTTCATTTTGCAATACTTAGCACCTTCTACAAAATGCTCTTCCATAGGGGTGCGGCTTTCGTTGCCATATTGATGGAATTGCAACAGCCCTTTAGGCAAATTGCTGTAATTCAAGCCTTCTTCATCGAGTAAAAAACGCAAGATAGTGCTGTACTTTTTTTCTACCAGTAAATCTTCTATGGCTAGACTAGATTTTATTAACGATGCTTTTAGATCGTCAAAAAAAGCAAATTTTTCAAGGTTTTCAATCGTCTGCTTAGCTATTTTATACGTTGGTTGCTCTATTATTTCTGCTTCATTTCCTTGCTCGGCTGCATTGAGGTAGGCAAATAAGTCTTTAAACATTCGACTAGCAGCCCCAGAGGCAGGCACAAATTTGTAAATGGACTTATCAATAGATTTAAGCTCGTAGTAAGTGATGCTATGTTTTTGTTGCGTTTCGTTTAGTCTTAGAATGCCATCGCCGATGGTAGCAGCTTTTGTAACTTTTGTAAAGGGAAAACCCTCTTGAAAATATTTAATTTGCTGCTGTACTTGCTCTACTTTAATGCCTACTGCATTGAATTGCTGACTGTCTTGTACTGTGAACATTGGCTCAATTTTTTTGGTAAGGAAAGAACTTTGCTTGAGTGTAAATAAACAGCAAATGAAGGATAATAAGAAATAATTTGTATGGAAATTTGACAGAAAGCTGTCCAAAATTTAGAGGTGATATATAAACGTTGGAGTAGCCCGTAGGGGAATCGAACCCCTCTTACCAGGATGAAAACCTGGCGTCCTAACCGATAGACGAACGAGCCTAATTTAACTATTGGGAGCGCACTTTTTCGCTCTTTCCCTAAATGGACTGCAAATATAGAACCTTTTGAGAAAAAAGAAAATATTTGTAAAAATAGTTCCAAACAATGACATTTTTTTGAAAGAAGCTAAAGCTTAGGCGTTCTTTTTTTTTCCTAACCATCATTACCTCCTGACTAGAAAAACTCCATCCAAGCAAAGTCATAGACATAGTGATACAATTTTCCCTGCGAATTAGTATAAATGCCTGTGATGTACTTGAAATGGAAACCCATAGCATCCAATTCTAGCCTCGCCAAGGTCATTTTGCTTCGTTTTTTGCCCATTAGCGTTGCCAGTATTTGCCGATTTCTATGCAAAATTGTGTCAATTTGTTGCGTAACGCTCTTTGCTTGTTTGTGGTACTGGTGTTGATTACATCCAAGAACTATTAGGACACGAAAGCTCCAAAACGACCGAGATTTATACCCACATCACTAAAAAAGGTTGGAATGCCTTAAAAAGCCCTTTGGATGATTTGGATATTTGATAAAATAGTCTATTTTTACGATAAAAATATTGGCGACAATTGGAATATTGCCGCAAGTGAGAGATATATAAGGGAGTTGCGGCAACAGAGAAGTTGCAGGCAATAAAGAAAAAAAACAAAATATAACAAATATTCAAAGTTCAGTCCGCAAACCATTATACGAAAGAATGGCAATTATTATCCCATTAGACTTATTCATCTATATTAATCAATGTTTTAGTTGCAACTGATAATTCCAT
>DAITMC010000320.1:0-3595 GCA_036835365.1 Saprospiraceae bacterium | reverse complement strand
TTTGGTCGTCAATATTGCCATAAACTGCCCGAAAGGGCTTAATTTGCGCCAGTTGGTCCGCAAGGTTAATGTTGCCGATGTCTCCTGCGTGCCAAATTTCATCACATTCATTGAAATAATCCAACATACTGGTTTCTAAATGGCTATGCGTATCGGAAAGCAATCCTATTCTTTTCATCTTTATTTTGTACTCTTGTAAGCTATTGTGATAAAAAAATGCTAACTTGTAAACAAAAGTATTCCTCTTATGGAAAATACGATTGCGACTAGAGTTGCCGATTTTTTGAAAGATTATCCCCCTTTCAATTTCTTGAGCCAACAAGTTTTGGTAAAAGTAAGCGAAAATGTAGTGGTTCAATACTACAAACTCAATCAGATTGTTTTTCATCAATTTCAACCGACAGGAAAACATTTCTACATCGTTCGTGAGGGTGCAGTGCAACTCATATTAATAGGAGAAAAAGAAGAATTGATTGACGAATGCGGTGAGGGCGACTTATTTGGCATCCGCCCCTTGCTAGCAAAGCAAAACTACCAACTCACGGCTAAGGTGTCAGAAGAATGCCTGCTCTATGCCATTCCAATAGACTTGATTGAAGAAGAAATTCAGCACAATTCTAAATTGGCTTTTTACTTAGCCACCACTTTTGCGGCGGGTGTACGCTCGGAAGTAGCTGGAGCATTTCGAGGCAAAATATTCCTCAACCAAACCGCTATTATTGCACCAGAATTTAGATTGACTGAAGTACAAACCATTGAGCGAAGTAAAGAACCCATCGTCTGCCAAGCTAGCCATAGCATTCAAGAGGCAGCCAGTATTATGAGTTACCACAGTGTGGGGTCAATTATTGTGGTCAACGAATTGAAATATCCTATTGGTATTATTACTGATCGAGATTTGAGAAATAAAGTTGCCACAGGTCAAATTCCACTATATGCGCCCATTTCCGTAATGATGAACCGCCCTGTCATTACCATTCCGCCAACTATTACAGTGGCAGACGTACAAATTGAGATGGTGAAACGCCAAATTCATCACTTATGTATTACCGAAGATGGTACTGATCAAACACCTGTTATTGGCGTTATTTCGGAACATGATTTGCTGGTTATTCAAGGGAATAATCCCGCTATTTTAGTGCGTGAAATTTACAGCAGCCAATCCACAAAAGAAATGCACGATATTCGCCTTCGAGCGGAGAACTTGCTACGCGACTACATTTACCAAGAAGTCTCTATTGCTTTTATTTCCACCATTATGTCAGAAATTAATGACGCAGTAATTGTTCGATGTATTGAAATGAGTTTAGCGGAAATGATTGAAGATAACTATCCTTACCCTGGCGTTGATTTTTGTTGGTTATCGCTTGGTAGCGAAGGCAGGCAAGAGCAGCTACTGCGCACCGATCAAGACAATGCCCTTGTTTTTGAAGACGTGGAAGAGGAGCACTACGATAGCACCAAAACTTACTTCATTACTTTTGCGCAAAAAGTAACGCAAAAGCTCAATCAAATTGGCTTTGCTTACTGTCCCGCCGACATGATGGCGAGCAACGCCAAGTGGTGTATGTCACTCAAAGAATGGAAGGATTTGTTTTCAGAATGGGTCTATCAGCCCAATGCAGATGCTATTCTGCACTCTAATATTTTTTTCGATTATCGCCCAGTATTTGGTAATAAAGAATTAGCAGAGCAATTAACCAAACATATATTTGACGATGTAGAAAAACAGCGTATTTTTTTGGCATTTATGGCTAAAAATGCGCTCAAAAACCCACCTCCATTGAGTTTTTTCAGAAATTTCATGGTGGAAAAAGGTGGAGAGCACAAAGATGAATTTGACATTAAAAAGCGCGCCATGATGCCTTTAGCCGATGCAGCTAGGGTATTGACTATCGAAGCCAGAGTGGGCAACGTCAATAATACCTTTAAGCGATTTGAAAAATTGGCAGAGTTGTACCCAAGTAATAAAGATTTATTTGAGCAAGCAGCCGATGCTTATGAAATTTTAATGCGTTATCGAACGCTACAAGGCTTACGCAATAAGGATTCTGGGCGGTATTTCAAACCTTCGGAACTCAATAAAATGCAGCGTGCACAGTTGAGAAACAGCTTTCAACCAATTACAGAATTACAGTCTTTATTGACGGTTCGTTTTCAGTTGAATTACATTCAGTAACAGGGTTATTCTTTTTTTAATCGCTAAAATAGCATAGGGAGTGTTGTTTAATTTATTCAAAAACAAGAAGTTAGACACCAATAAGATGCCAGCATATTGGTTGGATTATGTTGCCTTATTTAAGCAGCGCAAATGGGATAGAAAACAACTCATTGCAGACACTCGATTTGTGGTATTTGACACAGAAACTACTGGCTTAGATTTAAGAAAAGATCGCATTCTATCCATTGGAGCGTTGGAAGTAAAAAACAGACAAATCGCTTTAAATCAGCAGTTTGAATGTCTGATTCAACAGGCAGCAACAGGCACACAAAGTAGTATTGTGGTGCATGGCTTACTTGTCAATTCAGTAGAAAACGGATGTTCAGAGGCGGAAGCCATGCAAGCGTTTGTGTCTTACATCAAGGATGCTATTCTTGTGGGGCATCATATCGGATTTGATTTAGCTATGATGAATAAAACATTACAGCCGCTCGTTGGAGGTCATCTCAAAAATAAAGCGTTAGATACGGCGGGTTTAGCCATTCGGTTTGAGCATTTCAGCCAAATATATCAAGTGCTGCCCGCGCAATATTCTTTGGATAAACTTTGTGAGCGTTACCAAATTCGCTTGAGTGACCGCCATACTTCTGCTGGCGATGCTTTTATTACAGCGATTTTGTTTATCAAACTACTGGCAAGATTAGAAGAGAGAGGCGTAAAAACAATTGGAGATTTGTTGGTCAATGTTTAGTAAAATAAGATTTGGTAAACCCTAAAGATTTACCAAATCTGTATCGCTTTTATCCTTCCAATGGCAATAGACGATATACAATTCCAGGATTTTCAACAGAAACGTAAATATATCCCTCTGGGCTAACTTCTACACTTCTCATTCGACCAATATTTTGCAAAAGCAATTCTTGGCTACTCACTTGTTCATTATCTAAACGGCACAAATTCAAATATTTATAACGTAAAGAGCCTAGTAAAATATTATTTTGCCAACCTCCGTAGCGGTCTGTTTTCGCAAAAGTCATACCACAAGGCGCAATCGAAGGCACCCAATAAGTAATAGGTTGTTCCATGCCCTCTTTTTCAGTGATATTGGTAAAGGTGGTACCATTGTAGTTGATGCCATAAGAAATGACGGGCCAACCATAGTTTGCGCCTTTTTTTATTCGATTCAATTCATCTCCTCCGCGCGGTCCATGTTCGTGCGCCCACATCTCGCCGGTTATAGGATTCATAGCGACTCCTTGCGGATTGCGGTGTCCGTAGGAATAGATGGAAGGCATGGCATTCGGCGTATTCACAAAGGGGTTATCGGCTGGAATAGTGCCATCATCGTTAATGCGATGAATTTTTCCACAGTGGCTACTTAAATTTTGTGGATTTTCATCCTGACGACCTCTATCGCCTACCGAGAAAAACAAG
>DAITMC010000319.1:0-3600 GCA_036835365.1 Saprospiraceae bacterium | reverse complement strand
AGACCAACAACAACATGATGTCTTTTTCAGGAGAATCCGTAGCATCACTTGAAAACTCAACTCGTTCGGTTTACACCGATCAAGAAAACAAAATTTGTTTTATTGATTTTCAAAGTTTGAACATCAACTTGAATGAAATTATTATCCGGGATAAATCAGGTAACGTAGTGATGGAAGACAAAGTATTTGACCTGCCCGTAGATACGATTTACGAAATTGACCTCGACCAGCTCAAAGGTGGCGAGTACTTCGTGGAGTTGAAATCTTTCACAAAAACAATCACCAAAGGAATTACTGTAAAGTAAGTACCTAATCTCAGATTGTCATTAGATTTAGATCTGATAATATGCTTTCATGTTATCATTATATTGTGTTGTTACAAAATAACAGTGCTACGTCCTTTGCTACTTTGCGAAAAATACTGCCTTTATTCGCTACCATCAATGAACTAAAAAATAGAATTGGCTTTTATAGTAAAAAAGTATTTCCTAGTCAATTCAACAAAATAAAAGTAATATGATGCAACAATTCAGCTTTTGGGTACTTGTGCTTGGATTGCTTCTTTTCTTATTTGCTTGCAATCAATCTAAAGAAGCAGTCAGCGAAAACAAAACATTGGTATCATCCAGTGCGGTAAGTAGTAAAGTGGCTATTCCAGAAGCCATTGAAAAAATTGAAAAAACACCTGAACAGTGGAAGGCGGAGCTAACAGCACTAGAATATCATGTGCTTCGCGAGGAGGGTACAGAGCGTGCTTTTACAGGCGACCTTTGGAATCATAAAGGCGAGGGCGTTTATGTGTGTAGAGGATGCCAACTGCCCTTATTTTCTTCCGAAACCAAGTACGACTCTGGCACTGGCTGGCCCAGCTACTGGCAACCGATTGCTAAACAGGTGGTGGAAGAAAAGAAGGATTACAAGTACGGTTGGAATAGAACGGAGGTCATTTGCGCTAGATGCGATGGACATTTGGGACACGTTTTTAATGATGGACCCAAACCTACTGGTTTGCGCTATTGCATGAATGCTGCCTCTCTTGATTTTATTCCACTAGGGGACTTAGTAAAAGAGCCATAACGGCACTAAAATTTAGAGCTTTACGAAATGTTTAACATTTCGTAAAGCTCGTTTAATTAAAATGATTCAATTTCTATTATCTTGCAGAGCTTTTAAACAAAATTAAGTTTTGCATGACAATTGACGTAGTTTTAGGTTTACAATGGGGAGATGAGGGGAAAGGAAAAATTGTGGATTATCTAGCTCCTCAATACCAAATTGTAGCTAGGTTTCAAGGGGGACCCAATGCTGGACATACCCTTAAATTTGACGGTAAACATTTTGTGCTGCACACTATTCCGTCAGGTATCTTTAGAGAAGAATTAATTAATGTAATTGGTAATGGAGTAGTCATTGACCCAACAACGCTAGTCAAAGAAATTGGCGTTTTGGATGAAGTGCGTTTGGATTATCAAAATCGTTTGTTGGTTGCTAAAAAAGCACATTTGATTTTGCCAACGCACCGCTATTTAGATAAACTTTCGGAAGCTTCCAAAGGGGAAGAGAAAATTGGCTCTACCTTGCGAGGCATTGGACCAACTTATATGGACAAAACAGGACGTAACGCGCTTAGAGTAGGCGATATTTTACAACCCGACTTCAAAAAACGGTACGAAGCCTTACGCAACAAACATTTGCAAATTGCCAAAATTTATCCTGAAACAGAATTTGATTTGGCGACAGAAGAAAAAACATGGTTCGATTGCATCAACCGTTTGAAGGAAATGCGTATTATTGATGGTGCTTATTACATCAATAAGGCACTAGCGAGTGGCAAAAAGGTGCTAGCAGAAGGCGCACAAGGCTCTATGTTAGATATTGACTTTGGGACCTATCCTTATGTTACTTCTTCCAATACCATCACGGCTGGAGTTTGTACTGGTTTAGGGGTGGCACCAAGCAAAATTGGTGAAGTCATTGGCATCACTAAAGCCTATTGCACGCGTGTAGGCGGTGGACCCTTTCCAACAGAGCTACACGATGAAATGGGCGAAATGTTGCGCAGCGAAGGGCATGAATTTGGGGCTACCACAGGTCGTCCTCGCCGTTGTGGTTGGTTGGATTTGCCGCAACTAAAATATACTGTAATGTTGAATGGCGTTACGCAACTTGCTGTTACAAAAATGGATGTGTTGGATCGTTTTCCCGAAATAAAAGTAGCTACCCATTATCGCCACGATGGCGTGATTACACAAGAAGTACCTTACGACTTGTGTGACTCAAATATCAAACCACTCTACATTGGTCTGGAGGGTTGGAATGAATCATTAGACCCCGTTAACAAATTTAAAGATTTACCAGAGCGCGCCTTGCATTACTTAACAACCATTGAGGACTATCTGCAAGTGCCTGTTACTATGGTATCCACAGGGCCAGAAAGGAAGAAATTATTGTTGAATTAAGGCTAAAAAAACAATTGTTAAAACTCAACATTAAAACTAAATCGCATGTTCCAAATTGATATTCAAGACAAAATTGCGCATTTGCGCTTCAACCGACCTGAAAAAGCAAACGCTTTGCATCAAGTAGGATGGGAAGCAATGAAAACACATTTTCAAGCATTGAGCGAAAATCCTCGAGTGCGTGTGGTTGTGTTAAGTGGCGAGGGCAAACACTTTTGTTCTGGTATTGATTTGGAATTGCTACTTTCTTTTGCACAACTCAATGAAATGGGCTGTGAGGGTAGAAAAAGAGAGGCGCTGTTTGCCATCATTCAGCATTTACAATCGTGCGTCAATGCTATTGAATATTGCAAAAAGCCCGTCATTGCTGCTATTCAAGGGGCCTGTATTGGTGGTGGTTTGGACATTGCTGCTGCGTGCGATATGCGTTTTTGCACAGCCGATGCTTATTTTTCCATCCGAGAAGTAGATATGGGGATGGTGGCAGATTTAGGTACATTACAGCGACTACCCAAACTCATACCTTATGCTAAAGTAGCAGAAATGGCTTTTACCGGCAGACAAGTACTCAGTAGCGAAGCACAGCATATCGGATTAGTTAATCAGATATATCCTGATACTAAAACCTTGCATACACAAGTTTATCATTTGGCAAAAGAAATTGCTGCTAAATCACCATTGGTAGTGCGTGGTACAAAAAATGCACTACTTTATGCCAGAGATCATACCGTGGCAGAGGGTTTATCCCAAATTCAATATTGGAATGCTGCTACGCTGCTTTCGGATGATTTAATGCAAGCTATAAAAGCCAGTGTTAGCAAACAAAAACCTCAATTTGACAATTGATTTTCTTCGAACCATTGTTTGAGTTTATTGGCAACATTTGTACCTGCTATTTCCGCTAATTCCTCTGAATTAGCTGCTTTAATACTCAAGACGGAGCCAAAATGCTGTAATAACTTTTCCGCTGTTTTTTCACCTATGCCAGGAATGTTAGTCAATTCAGTACCCAAAAAATTGCGCGAACGCTGGTCTCTGTGAAAGGTAATAGCAAAGCGATGTGCTTCATTTCGAGCGTGTTGTATTACTTTGAGCGTTTCTGATTTTTTATCAATGTACAATGGGATAGGGTCGTCGGGAA
>DAITMC010000318.1:0-3604 GCA_036835365.1 Saprospiraceae bacterium | reverse complement strand
CGTAACTAAATTCACTGATCAGCGTGGTCTTATTTCCACCTTCTCCCAATATGTCAGCGTGTAATTTCCAAATATACGCCTTCAACTTTTCAGTATTTTCAGCATCTACTTTGCTAACCTCTAAGGCTAATTGATCCTTACTAGTTTGAGAGAATCCACTCAAACTGAAAGCTAAGAATGCTACCAATAGCAACATATTTTTCTTCATTGTCAAAAATTTATGTTAATTGTTTTAAGGATTTAATTATCTATTCCATTAGTTGACTTTCTAAAGCCAGATATAGCGGCAGCATTTGCTGCTTTTGGTAAATAGTCTTCGATGTTATCTGAAGTCAGAATACACCAAATAAACTGATTACTTATGACTTGGTACTTTTATCGTTGTTGCTGGATTTAGATCTTCTCTAGGGTCTGTAAGATACCCTGCTGGAAAGTAAACAGATAGCGGTGTACCAGTTACATCTAAGCAAAGTTCGTGGTTGTTATCTCCATCCCCTAAATCGGCAATAGCAAAGGGAGTTACCTCAATCTTGCTACCATCCTCCTGCTGAACAGTGACTTTGTATAACAGTCGTTCCACATCGTCAATTTCTTTGCCACCTGGCTTGGTGACCCCTCCAGCCCAAGTTACTCGGACTACTTGCTTTGTACCTTCAGGAGCACCACTACTACCGCCCCAAGGCAATGCCGTTGCTTTTTTGCCCAAATCCCAATCTTCTTTGGGAACAACTTCTGCCCAAACCATGGTTGCACCATCTTCTAGTGGTGTGACATCAATACTCGTTCCTTTAAAGTTCAATTTTCCATCAATAGAAAGCACGTTGCCGATAACTTCAAATTTAACAGGCTGATCTTTTATACTACCATAGTGACCAGCAAACAAAACCGTCCGAAACTCGCCTTTATCATCAGCAGGAGCAAGCGTAACCCAACCGATTTCGCCAATTTTTCCAGAAGCTGTGGTAATCTTAAAATCTCCAGGTTGTAAGGTGCGCGGATCAATTTCATGCGAAAAAATCACCGGCATTCCATCTGCTCCGCCAGCTCCTTTACCAATGCCCTTATTTGCCACAGGAGGCAAGTCATCATCAAGACCGTAAAAGGCTGAAAGTAAGGTTGCTTGTCGCCCCGAGCCGTCGCGATTTGCAGTAACATCCGTAACTGTTGTGTCCACAGGCGATGAATTAGCCGTTGGATTTTCATAGGAACGAATCAATTTAATTCGCTCTAAGGAGCTACAGCTTGTAGCGATTAGTAACACCCAAACAAATGAATAGATGATTTTTTTCATCAGGTCTAAATTTTTTGTTTTGAAATAGTGAAAATTGATGCTATGAAACAACCTACCAAAAAGCTCAACCTAATTTTTTGAGCTTCTTTTCATAGTGAACATAAAATTGATTATCCATTTTTTATTTGTCCATACCTTTGAAACCAAGTTTAAAATGAACCATTTAGGCTTCAAAGGCATGAACGAAATGGATGGATAAGTTAATTTTTCTGCGTGCTTTTGCGGCTTCTACGCCACATAACAAAACCAAAAATAACAGCTACTAAAGCAATGAGGCAAGGCACCCAATTCAATATCATTTGTCGAATGGATTTTTTCTGTACTGTTCCCTGTGCCGAATAGCCTTTTGGCATTTTTACTACACCCACGTATTGCTCATACGCCTGGTACTCAGCCAACATTTTTTGAAATAACTCAGGATTTTGAGCCGCTACATCCATAGTCTCAGAAGGGTCTTTATCGAGGTTGTACATATACCACTGATTATCGCCAAGCGGAATGTTATTCTTCACAATTTTGTAACCGTTCAAAAAGTAAGCAGAACTGCTAGCCGCTTCCAATCCTACACCATCATTAGCTCCGTAAATGGGTTGACTAAAGTCATTTATGTGCGGCAGCATACTTTTGCCAGTGATGGGTGCATATCCCTCATTTGCGGAAGTCGATAATCCCACTAAGTCATAAATAGTAGGAGCAATATCCGTAAAGAAACAGAAGGCATTGCTACGCTGATTTTTAGGAAGGTTTTTTCCACTGATAATCAATGGAACACGCAGTCCACCTTCACCAGTGTAATATTTAAAGTAAGAAAATGGAGAAGACAATGCATTGGCATTTTCAGCACCTATCCATCCAAAATATCCTTTTCCACCTTTTTCATCAAAGTCTTGATGATACCCATTATTGAGTGCCCATGGTGTTCCTAAGGTGTAGTCTCCACCTTCATTACCGTTGTCTGATGTGATGATGAATATCGTATTATCCATCATTCCTTCTTGGGTCAAGTAGTCAACATATCGCCCTATATGATAATCCATAGCTTCTAACATCCCTGCCGTTACAGCCATGGTCGTGCTGTAATATAGCTTTTTTATGTTGCTTAAATCATCCCATTTTTTAAACTGTGGAAAAGGATCAACAAACTTTGCATCTTGCGGAATATACCCCATTTGTTTTGCCTTTTCAAATCGATCTTTGCGCAACTGATTCCAGCCTTTCTTATACACATCTCTATACTTCTCCACAAATTCTTTGGGGGCTTGTACTGGCGTATGAATGGCTTGGAAAGCGATGTAAGAAAAGAATGGGTTATTTTTGTTGGCTTCTTCCTGATGAAATGAAATTATTTTATCTACGTAAGTCTTAGACGAATAGAAGTCATCAGGAAGTTCAGTCTCTTTGCCATCGGCATACCAATGTGCCAGCGGTTTCATAGGAAGATAACCACTATTATCGTAGTTACTTGCACCAGAGCCTCCCAAGATAAACGTTCGGTCAAAGCCTCTTTTTGAAGGTAGCGTTTTTTCGTCATGCCCCAAATGCCATTTGCCAGTTGCATAAGTATTGTAATTAGCCTCCTTCAAACGAGTGGCAATGGTTTGCACTCGATTATTTAATACACCCTCATAACCTGGCTTGCTCTGATATTCTTCAGCAAGGAATTCAGGCAGATTAGCAACACCCGCCAAATGACTGTCTGTTCCCGTCAAAAGCATCGCTCGTGAGGGCGCACACACAGGAGAAGCGTGCATATTAGTAAACATCAATCCCTCGTTAGCCAAACGATCAATATTGGGCGTTCTTGCCTCCCCACCAAAGACTCCAAAGTCCATTAACCCTGAATCGTCAACAAGGATAAGTACAACGTTAGGTTTCGTATTTTGGGTTACATCACTTTGACTGTAAACAGAAAAGTTAAAGCCAAAAATGAATAAAAGTGCTATTAAGCACCTATTTAGAGTATTCATATCTATTATTTTTTTTCGTTTAGTGTTTTCATCATCAATTGAGCAGTATCATGGCTGGAATTTTGATTCTGTCCAGTAACAAATCGTTTTTCTTGGTCAATAACCGTAATGGTATTGAACTGATCAATCGGTTTTTCATGACTGGCTTTATAGATAGCTCCAGCTTTCTTTAGTTCTTGTTCAGGATGATAAGGTGTAAATTCAATACCGAATGATGCAAGCTGCTTTTGCGTAACCCCAGTCATAGGTCTGCCCTTTACCAAATAGTCACCATTTTTATCCTTCGCGTTCGTAAAAGCCAATGCTCCATGGCACACGCTACCGAAAATAACATCGGAATTGTAAT
>DAITMC010000317.1:0-3630 GCA_036835365.1 Saprospiraceae bacterium | reverse complement strand
TTTTTTGATGAAACTGATGCGATTGCCTATTCGCTTTTTTGATAGTAAATACACCGCTGATATTTTACAGCGCATCCAAGATAATGAACGCATTGAAAAATTACTCTCTGCTACTACTTTAATTACACTTTTTTCTGCTTTCAACTTCCTGATTTTTGGTTTTGTATTGTGGTATTACAACATCACAATTTTTACTGTATTTGGTGCAGCTACTTTTTTTTATATTGCTTGGGTTGTATTTTTCTTGCGCTGGCGAAAAAACCTAGATTATCGGCGTTTTCAGCGATTGTCAGAACATCAAAGTAATATGATTGAACTGGTGCGAGGCATGAAAGAAATTAAGCTACACAATGCTGAAAAGGAAAAACGTTGGGCTTGGGAACGCTTGCAGGCGCGCCTATTCCGCGTGAGTGTGGACTACTTGCGCATTGACCAAATCCAAAGAACAGGAGCATCCTTTTTTAATGAGGGTAAAAATATTCTCATTACTGTGGTCGCTGCTAAGTCCGTTATTGATGGATCAATGACATTAGGACAACTTGTTGCTATTCAATATATTGTAGGACAGCTAAATGCCCCGTTAAACCAAATTATTCAATTCATTAGAACGGCTCAGGATGCGAGAATTAGCTTGGATAGAATGAATGAAATTCACTTGCAAGAGGACGAAGAAAAGATAGAGGATAAAATAACAATGATTCCAGAATATGGAGGTTTGCATTTGCGCAATGTCTCTTTTCAATATGGTGGGAATAATTCGCCTACTATCCTAAAGAACATTAATTTAGAAATCCCAAAAGGTAAGATTACTGCCATTGTAGGCACAAGTGGTAGTGGTAAAACCACATTACTGAAATTGCTCCTCAACTTTTATAAACCCAATACAGGTAGCATTAAACTAGGAGATATCGAGCTTTCTAACATCAGCAGCAAACTTTGGCGAAGCAAAGTTGGTGCAGTCATGCAGGATGAGTTTGTATTTTCCGATACCATAGCCCGCAATATCGCATTAGGAGATGCCATTATCAATAAAGAAAAATTGCTGAAGGCAGTCAAAGTTGCCAACATTCAATCGTTTGTAGAATCCTTGCCACTAGGCTACAACACAAAAATCGGTGAAGACGGCATTAATCTGAGTCAAGGACAAAAGCAGCGCATCCTAGTGGCTAGAGCCGTTTACAAAGACCCCGAGTACATATTCTTCGATGAAGCGACCAACGCCTTGGATGCCTATCAAGAAATTATCATCATGGAAAACCTGACCGAGTTCTTTGCAGGCAAAACTATCGTCATCATTGCACATCGACTAAGCACGGTCATTAATGCCGACCATATCGTAGTGCTAGAGAAAGGTGAAATTGTGGAGGAAGGCACACATGAAGAGCTTACTTACAACAAAGGGGCTTATTACTACTTGATTCGCAATCAGTTAGAACTTGGTGCTTAGTAAGTAATGGTTTAGTTGTCTGAATGTTTAATTGTACAAACAACCAAACATTCAAAACGCTTACACTATATTTCCATTGGAATCGTTACCCAAGTTTTATCCCAAGCTACGTTCATGCCTTTTCCATCAGCATCGAACCAAATGAAGAAAGTTTCAAACTTCTTAGGTGCTTCTTTCACCGGGACGGTTACGGTAAGTACATTTTTCTTTTCGTCATAACCAGTCGTCCCAATCATGCCATTAGCGGAGTTGAATAGAATAGTCCAACTATCAGCATTAGGGATAGCGTACAAGGTGTAAGCACCCGCCTTCAATTTTTTACCATTCACCTTAATAGGCTTATTGAAGAAAATTTCGGTGGCTTCATTCGCCGCAAATCGCCATAATTTGCCAAAAGGTACTGCCTCGCTCCCCAGCATATTGCGACCTCTCAATGAAGGTTGGTTGTACACCACTCGGACGTATTTATCTCCATTGACGAACCAAGCAGAAGTCATTGGACTTTGGCGAGGAGCCACCTCTTCGCCTGTAATTTGGTCTAGCGTTGGGCGCACTCTAATGTCTTGAGCTAGTGCAGTTGCTAGGGTGAATAACAAAAATAAGGTACTCAAAAAAAACTGTTTCATGCAAAAGAATTTTAGATGTATTTAAAAATATTGGAAAGTAAAAATCAATTCACTTTGTTCATTTTAAGGATAAAATAATTCATTCATGGCTAACAAAATATTATTCGTTTTGACAAGATTACGTAAAATGCTTTATAATCAGTTGCTTATCGTTGATTCTACTTTATGTAATTTGTTTTGTACTCCTGTAAAACAATATTAAATATGTTGTATTATTCTTTATCCACAGAAAATTTTCCTTTAAATTGAAATAAAAATTATCCTATCATTATTAACTTTTAGAAAAAGAATTTAACTTCGTAGTAACATTTATGATGAAACAAAGCAAGTAAACCATTTTAGTAAAATTTAATTTTATTCACACAGTCAAAAACGATAAATAAAAAACATAAAACATTAAAATCATAAACCAACTTTAGAGTCCAACAAACTCGCCAACAACAACCAGTTAAAACTTTTATTAAACGATTTCTAATTTTAAACTAAACTAGTTCTTATGAGAATTACAGTACAAGTCGGTCTGTTCAAAAGGCTCGCCAAGGTAGGTGCATTACTCCTATTGAGCTTATTCTTCTGCGGTGCGCTGTTTGCGCAACGAACGGTCTCAGGTATGATTAATAGTAGCGATGGAGAGCCACTTATTGGTGCCAGTGTATTTGTGCGAGGGACTTCCACAGGTACAGTAACTGACATTGATGGCGCTTTTTCTATTAGCGTAGCAGAAGGTTTCAGTACCCTAATTGTCAGCTACACAGGTTACGAAACGCAAGAAGTAGCTATTACAGAGGCAAACAATTACAACATCACCCTTTCAGAAGGTATTTTGATTGATGAGGTGGTGGTAACGGGGTATGCTGTAGAATCGAAGCGTCAAACTACAGGTGCCGTTTCGGTAATTAAAGCCGAAGATTTGCGCGCTATTCCTTCGGGTAATGTAGAGCAGCAGCTACAAGGTCGTGTGGCTGGGGTAATCGTTAACACGAATGGTCAGCCAGGTACACAAAGCCAGATTCGTGTGCGCGGTTTCGGTGCTTTTGGTGGCAACGCTCCATTATATGTAGTGGATGGTGTGCCTGTGGGATCAACTGATTTCTTGTCGCCAGACGATATCGAAACTGCTACGGTATTGAAGGATGCAGCAGCAGCTTCTATCTACGGAGCTAGAGCGGCTAACGGGGTAATCGTCTATACCACGAAAAAGGGAAGCAAAGGGGCTAGAAAGTTAACCATCAGTTATGATGGACTTTATGGCGCAACCGACCCTAACGTCAATGGGGCACCTAAAATGCTTACCCCACAAGAGCAAGCAGACTGGACGCACATTGCTTACCGCAACAATGCGGCAGCCAATAAAACGGAGCCGCAGTACAATCACCCTCAGTATGGAAATCAGGCGCAAGCAACTTTGCCAGATTATCTTCATGCAAATGGGCAGAATGGAGTGCGTGGTGCTGTTGACTTAGCAGCTATTCGCGCAGCTTTTGAGGCTAACCCAGAAAGTGTATTCTTAATTCGTCCTAACTTGGAAGGCACAAACTGGTACGATGAAATCACAAG
>DAITMC010000316.1:0-3632 GCA_036835365.1 Saprospiraceae bacterium | reverse complement strand
GCTACAGGCGGCGAAGGCGGAGCGGGGGTGGACGTTTGCGGCGATCGCCGAGCGGGCGGGGGTGAGTGCCGACACGGTGAGCCGGTTGTTTCACCCAGAGCGGGGGAAGCGGGTGAGTGGGGAGAGTGTGAGTGCGATCTGCCAGCACAACTATCTACCTGATGTCCTGCTACTCAAAACCACACCTGGACTATAGTGCATTTGAACTGTATCTAGTAACTGGCACCGCTCGGACATTGGGTGAGTTTGAATGGAGGATGCTTGAGCTTGTACTTGACCATTCCAAGCCGCTGAAACAGCCGCTGAGCAGCACAGGAGAAGGATTTTGCCGGACATAGAGTGACCTCTCAACCTCGAAGTTTTATCTTTCCTCCTTCTACCTTCATTGAGAGAGCGTATCTTTCCGGATAAAACTGCTTAAGTGACAAAATCCCGTATTTTCACTGAACTCTAGAGAGATCCTACTAATGTTGTTAGTGGGCAAACATCTCTGACAGATGAAGTTAAATTTCAAATCCATTTGAAAAGTCTACTCTTTTCAAAGGAACCTTTGAATCAGATTTATTACTTAACTTTCATATTCATGCTATTTAAGACATTATACCAAAACCCTCTATTACTCTGTATCGATCAGTCGACGAAGTTTCTCAAGATCCTGGCAATATAATTTTGTGGAAGGATGTTTTTCTCCAGACATAGAAAAACTGATCTCTACTGCTCTGATTAAGAATGTTTCTGCTTCAACATACCTTCTTTGAGACTTTAATATAAGCCCCAGTCCATGAAGGCTAATTGCAACATGTCGATGACCATTGCCCAATACTCTCTGGGCGAGATCAAGTGCCTCTTCATACAGTTTTTGTGCCTCGCTAAAACGCTCCAATTTACAGTAAAGGCCGGCAAGATCATTTAGACTATCTGCTAAATCAGGATGATTACTGCCGAGTAAATGACGATCCATCGCCAAAGCATCTAAATATAATTTTTCAGCTTCTTTAAGGCGTTCTTGAGACTCGTATATTCCTGCAAGATTATTTACGCTTTGAGACACAAGTGGATGTTCTTGCCCTAATAAAATTTCTCTGATTCTCAACGCTTTTAGGCAAAAAGATTCCGCTTCTTCATACCTTCCCTGGGCATTGTAAAGGAGCGAAAGGTTATTAAAGCTCACAGCAATATCTGGATGTTCTTCTCCTAAATTTTTCCTATCAATTTCTAAAACACTTAAATATAAAGGCTCGGCCTCCAAAAATTTTCCTTGATAGTAGTAGAGTAGTGCTAAATTGTTTAGGCTGTCTGCAATATTTGGATGATCACTTCTGAGTATCTTTTGCCTTTCACTCAAAACATTTAAGTATAAAGCCTCTGCCTCCTCATAGCGACCTTGGAACTTATAAAGGTTGCCTAGTTCATGGAGGCAAGTAAGGACATCTTCGTGATTATCACCGAGCAGATTCTTCTTAATCGTTGATGATTTTAAGAATAGTGGCTCCGCCTCTCTATATTTACCTTGGGAGTGGTAAACCAAGCCCAAAGCATAAAAATTTGATGCTACATCAATGCTTTCCTCGTCTAAGAGTTTTTTTCTCGTAGACAAAGCCTGATCTAATGATATTTGCGCTGCTATGTAATGACCTTGTTCAAAGTAAAGCATTCCTAATTTATGAAGGCTATTGGCAACATCTAAATGCTTCTCTCCTAATGCTTTTCTCTTCATAGAAAGAACTTTGACTAAAATAGGCTCGGCTTCGTAATATTGACCTCTGGCAAATAGATATTGACCCAATCTGTCCAGTAATTTGATTGAAGCTTCAGCATTGAATTCCAACTCGTCGATTAATTTCGTGGCCAGCTTTGCATGTGTTAAGAGTGCTTCACATACTGACCAATTGTCATATTCTACATCTGGAAAAACATGGCTTATTGCACATATAGTTCTTCTCGCCCAAGTAAAATAATCATCCTGACTAAGTTCTGACTTTAAGACTTCTTGTACTAAGCCATGCGTACTGTAAGAGCGCGTGTCGGGATCTATTTGTATTAAAGAATAGCGAGTCAGAGGCTCTAAAGCATCATTAAGGATCACGGGATCATCTCTAACATCAGAAAGAGCATTTTTAATATTTTCACCAAGCTCACTTAGTCCTTCGACAATCAAAAAGAAAGGTATGCTGTGAGCACTTAAGAATGCAGTAAAACGCATTAAGTCTGCCGACAAAGGTGACTTTCTTTCGATTTCGGAAAAGTTCAAAGACCAAGTTGAAGTTATTGACTCAAAATAATCACCCACAGCAGGCTTTGCCTGGTCAAGTAGTTCTAGATTTCGTCTTTTGTAGCTGGTTAAATAATCTATAATTGACGTTTTCTTGGCGGAAATATATGCTCCTGCCTGCTCCAGGGCTAATGGGAGGAATCCTAAATTCTTTATCAGTTCCTCAGCAGCCTCGTATTCAGATGTTTCTAACTCAGCTCTCTCTATCCTCTTGCAAAGAAAATTTATTGCTTCTTTGTGAGTTAGTTCATGCATAAGTATTGATCTACTAATGCCTAGGGACTGAAAGTCTTGACACCTGGAAGTCAAGAGAATGTGGCCCATTATCTTTCGGGGAATATAAGGCTTGATTTGGGCTGGATCGTCAACTCCATCAAGTATCAATAACCAGCCAGGAAATTGTTCGAGCCTTAATTTTACAGTCGAAATTGCATCTTGCGCATCCTTTTGAGGTGACTGCAAATATCTTGACAGTTCCATAAAATCATTCTCTAATGACAAAGATGTATCTGCTCGAATCCAAAATATTGCCTGATAATCATTGCGATATATATAGGAATACTCCACTGCTGTTTGAGTCTTGCCAATGCCTCCTAATCCAAGAAGTGCGACAACTCCATTCTTTTGAAATTCTCCATGAATTTCTCCTAGGATTTCTTCTCTCCCTGTAAAAAATAAATTTCTATAGTACGGAACTGTAAAAATTCCTTCGGTTAACTTGGACGAATAATTTGGGACACTTTTTTTGCCGAAAATCAAATTTAGAATCTCTTGAATTTTATCCAGGCCAGGGCCAGTAGATCCTTCAGCCCATCGTAATAACTCTGATGCCCGATTGCCTGTAGCAGACGTAGCACCAGGAATTATTCCTGGTGGAGCTTCAATGGCAAAAATTAACTCATTAAACTGCGCATCAGGTAATCCATTAAGAGTTTTTATTAAAGTTAATCTCTCTTCAATGGATAGTGCAGCTTTAGGCTGATTATTAAAGTCAAAAACCGACATTACTGGTAGTGGTATAGATGTACCTGGATTAGGTCAGTCTGGAGATAATGATGAATCAAGAGCTTGATATACCTTATTAGCTCAGTATGTCATGAGAATTCAGGAATAAACAGAACCATTGCCCAATGCTTTAGGAGATGGTTTGATTTTGACACATAGGTTACAAAAAGCACTCTCGTCGCTAAAACTGAGCAATGAATTCACTAGGATTTCTAACCCTGCCTCGTGAATACTTCTCAATGAAGTCATGAAAATCTCTTTGAGAGTACCTGGTTATGTGATGCCATCAAGCTAGGATTGCCGGCTCTTCCGGTCTGATTATGCTACTTTAAACGGAAATACCCACGACAACAAA
>DAITMC010000315.1:0-3646 GCA_036835365.1 Saprospiraceae bacterium | reverse complement strand
GTAATTGGTGAAATTTTAACAACAAATTGTTTTAGCTATGGTGAAATTTGAAATTTACAGACCAGTGCGTCCCGTGCTGGTTTGGACGGCTTATTTACTAAGCCGCTATGGACTTAAATTTGGGATTATCCTGCTTGGCGTTTATCTTCTTGTAGCAAAGGATGTAAGTGTTCAAGTAGCACTGAAAAAAGGAGGAATGCCCGAAGCAGTAGTGGCATCAAGCGATGCACATTTGACAAGTAATGCTGTACCTGTAACACCTTTGAATGAAGGTGCACTTTTTGATGTTGTGGAAGCGGTAACTTTAACTAACGGCACAACAAAACCTAAATGGGAGGATCGAACTGCCAATACTTTTTCTAATGTTGGGTTTGTGTTAAATCCAACTTATGCAACAAGGAATAAAGTTGATCCTAATGTCGTAGCACATCATATGGGGGTGTGCAAGCAATACATTAAGCATTTTGCTAAAACGGCTATCATGGAGCAACAAAAATTTGGTATTCCTGCAAGCATTACGCTGGCACAAGGACTACTGGAGTCGAATGCAGGAGAAAGTCGTTTAGCAATGGAGTCAAATAATCATTTTGGTATCAAATGTAAAAGTAAATGTAAAGGATGTACTTGTAGAAATTATACAGATGATAGTGTTTATGATATGTTCAGGGTGTTTGAGTCGAACTGGGAAAGTTTTAGAGCGCATTCGGAACTTTTAATGGGCGAGCGTTACAAAGGATTACATCAATTGAAAAAAACAGATTATGAAGGTTGGGCGCATGGCTTGAAAAAAGCAGGCTATGCCACTGACCCTAGATATGCAGAGAAGTTGATTGCACTGATTGAGTATTTTCAACTCTATCGTTTTGATAACATGACAATCAAATAATGAGCTAATTTTCGTGAAATGTATGAGCGGTTTCTAGCTTTAAGTTGGAAGCCGCTTTTCAATTTTTTAATTGATAGTTTGTATTCTTCTTGCCAACAAAATAGCTAGTAAACTCATCGCCATAGCAATATAGCCCACTTGAGCATAATTTTGTAATATTCCTCCTGCCCCTTCCGTTACGATTGAGCCAGCAATAATAGTAGAAAATGCTAATGATGCTTCATTAATGGAAGAACGAATACTTAAAAAACTACCTCGATTTTCAGGACGAACTACTGAGGTAATAAGTGTTAGTGCAGGTACATTCCTACCACTTGCGACTACAAAGAAAGAAGAAGTAACTAACAATGCCAATGGAATAGATACAGGTGGCAAATTAGTGATAGCGAATATAGAAAATACTGCGCCTAAACTGGCAAAGGCAAATACACGAGCATGGCCAAATTTGTCCGATAATCTTCCAAAAATAGGTAAGACAAAAACAGTAAGCAAACCGCCTATTAAATAAACATAAGTAATTTCGAAATCACTGAAACCAATGTTGAGTTGCATGTAGGGTGCAATGAAAGGAATAATAGTAAAGTGTCCCAGCATGAGCACTACATTGAATAGTAAGGCTTGAAGTTGATTGCTGTTCTGTGCAATTTTAGCTAACACGACAAATGGATTTTCTCTATGTTGCTTTTCTTGTAAGTGTTTTTTCATATTGGGGACTACAAAAAAAATAAGTACACCTACCACACTAGAAAAAAGGGCAGTAGCCAAAAAAGGCATTTTCCAGTTAAATTGGGCAGCTAAGTAAAGCCCCAATGGTACACCAATAACAGAAGCAGCAGAGAAGGCAGTCATAATAACGGACATTGCTCTACCACGGCGAGAAAATGGAATGACATCGCCCACGATAGACAAAATAAGCGCAGCCAAAACACCCCCAAACGCACCTGTCAACATTCGAGCTAGCAGAAAAAAACCATAGCTACTTGCCTGTGAACAGGCAAAAGTGCCTATAATAAAACCTACGTAAAGTAGAAGTAGCGCATATTTGCGGTCGAAGCGATCAATAAATAAAGCACTTAAAAACCCAGCTATAAAAGCAGTAGCTGAATAGGAGGAGACAATCCAACTAAACTGCTTGGGCGTAATGTCAAAAATAGTCATAAACTGTGCGCCAAGTGGCATCACAATCATAAAATCAATAATATGAGTGAATTGAACTAGCGCAAGGACAAATAGCAAGCCCAGTTCAGATTTTGTCAATTTACTTTGGATGAGTTCGGATTCTTCTGTCTTTACCATTTCTTGTATTAATGTCTTAATTTAATTTGAATGGGGCAATTAAATCAAATTCAGGAATCAGTGCTTTAAATTGTTGCCTGCGTGCCATTTCTCTCATAGTATAGTAACCATACATTTTTCCTATCTCTGTACTTAAATTCGACCAAGATTGATAATTGTAGGATTCGCCAGGCTGTAAAATAGGCTGCTCACCTACCACGCCATCGCCCTGCACTTCGCGTAGAAAACCGGCAGTATCAAATATAAACCAATGCCTATTGAGCAGTTGCACTGTGAATGCACCCAAATTTTGGATGGTAACTTGATAGGTAAAAACAAATTCGCGTAACGATGGTTTGGAATATTCCTCACTGTAAAATGCCTCTACACTAATTTTTATATCTTTGGTAATAAGTGTTTCCATGTATTTATTGTTATTCATTATCGTTTTTTAGCTAAGAATTGTTCTACCAATCTTTCTGCAACACTTAACGTTGTGCTCAGTTCATCGTTCACTAAAACAGCATCAAAACTGTGTTCAAACAATAATTCTTCTTTTGCTTTTTGTATGCGCATCGCAAAGCTTTCTGCATCTTCCGTTCTACGCATTTCCAAACGACTGACCAATGCTTGAAAAGAAGGTGGTTTTACAAATACAACTAACGTTTCTTTTGGAGAAACTGATTTTATGTTGCTAGCGCCTTTCACATCAATATCAAACACCACACATTTACCTTCATTCCAAAGTCGCTCGACCTCCTTTCGCAATGTGCCATAAAAACGACCTGTATATACTTCCTCCCACTCTAAAAACGCTCCCTCTTCTATGAGTGCTCTAAAGGTGTCAGGACTTAGAAAATAATAATCTTTTCCATCCACTTCGCCAGTGCGCATGGGGCGTGTAGTAGCAGAAACAGAAAAAGCAAGTTGGTCATATTTCTTCAACAAATGCTTAACGATAGTCGTCTTTCCTGCACCAGAAGGTGCTGTAAAAACAAGTAATTTATTCATCGAGCAAACGGATAACGGTTGTCAAATTTTTTCCTCTAGCCAAGAGGCGGTAATTTCATTTAATTTTTGCACTTTATACTCAAAATCACCACCTAATTTGTCGCGCACTGCTTTCAAATTATTCAATAGGGTTTGTATTTCCGCTGTATCAGGTAGCGTTTCGTCCAAGTATTCGCGCATTCGCTTAGCTAAGGTAGGGGATTTACCATTAGTGGAAATGCCAATTTTTAAGTCGCCACGTTTTACGATGGAACAAAGGTAAAAATCGCATAAATCAGGAGTATCGGCAACATTGGTTAGTAGGGAGCGTTTTTGGGTTTCAAATTTGATAGCTTCATGTAATGCTCTATTGTCCGTCGCACAAATGACTAAATCCTTATCCTCTAAGTCGCTCATTTCAAAATGTCGCTCTAGCAATATCACATTCGGATGTTGGGCAACTAAATCCCATATTTCAGGTCGGCGCACTTCACC
>DAITMC010000314.1:0-3694 GCA_036835365.1 Saprospiraceae bacterium | reverse complement strand
CTAAAAATTATAGGTAATTTAGTATCAATGATTTTTAGATGAAGCCTCTTTCTTTTTTCCAATTCTAACTGTGAGAAAAAATGACTTAGAAAATACTCCTGAAAATCAGGAATCCAAGCTAATTTATAGGTGATCTGTTTTAGAGATTCTTGGAAATCGAAGGGGAAAATAATATCAGCCGTATTTTTAGGGTGTTGTTTGACAATAATATTTTTGCCAAAAATTAAGCGAGTTACTTTATTGAAAGCTCTTTCAAAAAAATTATACTTAAAAGAGAGGTTTAAAAACGAAAGATAAGGATATTCTATTTTCTGTATAATAGTTTCATCTTCTTTTCTGTTGCAAAATATAACTAAATATGGTTTTTGCTCATCTGATAAGGTATTTAGTGCTTGAATAAGATTAAGAATGTAATATGTACCTCCTATCCAAGCATCATTATTAGAAAATACTATACCTACTTTAATTCTTTTAACCATTTTGCATATTTATTTAAACCTTCCTCAATAGTAACTGTAGGTTGGAAACCCATAGATTGAATTTTAGATATGTCAGCTCTCCAATTATTAGGGTCTCCTGTTTTTTGCTTTCCCGAGAATGTATAATTTTTTGAAGGATGATATAAATTAAAAAAAATCTTTGCTGCATCAGTTATTTTAGTTTCTTGTCCACTGGCCACATTAAAGATATCTCCTTCGAAAGGGGCATTTTGTATAATCAAGCTTACTACATTTATCAAATCTTTTATATGTATGAAGTCTCTTGTCTCTTCACCCGTCCCAAAAAGTTCTATTTGACTATCTTTTTGAGCTTTTTGATATAAATCCCAAAACAATTGCTTTTTCAACCCTTCCCCATAAGCTGAAAAGACTCTAAGGCTGCAAGTATGCAAACCAAAGAACTTGTGGTATTCAGTCAGCAAATATTCGCTTTGCAGCTTATGGAAGCCATAAGGTGAGAGTGGCTTTGTGGCGAAGCCTTCGGATATAGGTAATTTCAGGGGGTTGCCATATACAGCAGCACTCGAAAAATTGATAAACTTACAAGTAGGATTATACTTTCTGATAGCTACAAGCAATTTGTGTACATTGGAAACATTCAGCTCAAAATCAATATCGGGACTTTCAAAGGAAAATGCTACATTTGCCGAACCAGACGCATTGATGCACACATCAAAAGTTTGCTCATTAAATAGAAAATCAAAGTTTGTTTGAGTTTTTGATAATTGAAAATATTGTGCCTGCTGAGGGCTTTCTAATATATCAGCTGACCAAACATCCTGTTTGTTTTCAGAAAAGAAACATACACAATGCTGTCCTATAAATCCTTTTGAACCAATAATGAGTATTTTCATAATTATTCAACTTTTTTGATAAATCTTGCAGGATTACCAGCTACTAATGTAAATGGTGCTACATCACTTACTACAACACTATTAGGTGCAATGATAGCACCTTTGCCTATTTTAACACCCTTTTGAATTACTGCATTGAAATTAATCCAAGCATAATCATCAATGATAATACTCTCACAATTAATCGTCCCTTTTGTTTTTGAATACCCTTGAGTAATAAGTAATTTAAAATCCTCAGCTCTTTGTAAATGATTTAATTCATGAGAATTTGTATCTATAATATTTACATTATGTGATATCAAAACATGATTACCTATTTTAATATTATCTCCTGACCAAATGTTACTATGTTCACCAACGAAACTATAGTTTCCAATACTAATTTGACCTCCATAGCCCATAATCATTAGACTTCCTTTAATGTGGCAATGTTCTCCTATTACGATTCTATTTTTTTCTTTCAGTCGATTCTCAACAGAAGTTGTCTCGTAAAAACGGCTTTCAAGCCCTATAATACATTTTGAATAAAGATTTTTAATTTTTATTTCTTCTATTTTATGAGCAACCTTAGAAACATCTACAAAATGAAGAAGTATCTTAGTAAATATTTTTTTGAGCATATAGGAGAACAATGGTATCTACTGGTAAATATGAACTAGTTTTTCTAGAAATAAAAAATGATTTTCACTTTCTTTCTTTTGTCTATATGTAAGCTCAAAGTCAAATTTTTCTTTTTGCTTCTTTACTTTGTTCAGTGCAATGATTTGAAGTAAATTATTATAGGTGCAAATTGCTTGTTCTACTTGAATACTTCTCAAGAAAGACTTGGTTTTGTCTAAGCCATCAATCAAAAAGAAGGGTACTCCATAGGCAATTCCAGTAACGCCAGGGTGTAGCTTAAACGAAACCATCAAATCCATTTCGGACACTTTTTGCGTAAATGAGCTGGGGTCTTGATACATAAAATTCTTAATATTAATAGTTTCTTTTTCTATTTGGTATTCATATTTTTTATTATATTTAGGTAAATGAGATTGTATATAATAAAATGATACACTAGGATATATTTTAGATAAAAACCCATTAATCCAGCTGTAAATCCTTGTATGACCTTGATTGATATTAAGCCCTATCTTGATTTTTTTTTCTGTAGTCTTAGGGTTTACTTGCCAAAAATCAGGTAAAGATAGAACAATATCAGGAAAGTATTGCGCCTTTTTATCTAACTTCTGCATCATTTTTAAATCTCCTTGTAGTCTTACAGTAGCTTCTTTGAAAAGTGAATGTGTAAATAGTTTGTATCGTTGAGGCTCTAACTTATTGGGGTCTTGGTTGCTGTCTCCTCCAATAGAAATTGCATAAAAGGGGCAATTGTGTTTTTCAAGTCCAGCCAGATATTCCTCAAAATCATACTCATAATCTTTCCCCAGATTACGACTTTCCAGCCAAGAACCTCCTGCTATCATAGAAAAAGCTGCATCTTGTAATAACTCATCAATTGTACTTGCACTTTTTATACCATACTTTAAAGCAAGATTTTTATCTAGCCTATATACAAAAGGTTCAGCACCTGTCTTTTGAATAGTCTTTGCAAACATGATTGCCATTACGTCATCTCCGTAGTTGCCATGATTACAAGATGCCCAGATTGCTACTTTCATTGTTTGATAATTTTTTTGAGTTTAGTAATTATCTTATTAAAAATAGATTTTTCAGGAAAAGATGGATATTTTAACTTAAGTTTTTCTAAATCAGCTTCTAAGTTTCTTTTTATTTCTGAGGGATGTATGAGTACCTTATCAGTATTATCGTATTCTTTTTTTAAAAAAGAAGGAATAGAAGAAGTATGTGTAGCTTGCACAGCATCAAATCCAATGTTTATCATCATATTGTAGTTAGGTACAATACTCAGTCCTTGATGAAGCCACAGATTAAATAACCAAGCATAATCCCAAGTATCTATTTTACCACTCTGCACACTGTTTAATATATTACCATACTTTTCTGCTATCTCAGTAATTGGGATAATTTCATGTATTTTACCTTCATGAAAAAAGGTATTTAAATTAATCATTGAAAAATCATATTTAGCCCAAGCTCTATGCCAAGTAGCCCATCCCCAAATGGATGCTGAATATGCAGAAAAATAATAAGATGCGTTTCCCCAATTTTTGTTTTGGAAGTTTAGACCCGAAATATGCATCACCCTCTCATCATCTTTATACTTTTCTAATAGTTCCTCGCAAAAAGGGAAAAAACTTAGGTCGGGAAGGGTATCATCTTCTAAAATAATTCCTTGCTCTACATTGTCGAAAAACCAAGTGATGGCTTGACTTACGG
>DAITMC010000313.1:0-3695 GCA_036835365.1 Saprospiraceae bacterium | reverse complement strand
GATTGACCGCAAGTACGACGCCATCCTCGAGTTTGCCGAGATTGACGACTACATCAACATGCCCGTGCAGAACTACAGTTCGGGCATGAAAGTACGCTTGGGCTTTGCCATCGCCGCCCAGATGGAACCCGACGTACTCATTATTGACGAAGTGCTGGCCGTGGGAGATGTGGGGTTTCGGGTGAAGTGTTTCAATGTGATTTCAAAAATAATGAATAAATCAGCTGTGATACTTGTATCACATGCCATGCCGCAAATATCGAAAACTGCTACGCACATATTGTTGATGGATCAAGGAAAAGCGAGCTATCAGAGTGATAATATTCCCGCAGGCATTGAAAGTTATTATGGTCTATTTGAGAAAAAAGATGCTAAAGTGACGTTGCCCGAAGCAAGTGGGACAAATACCGGGGCGTTGCAAACAGTCAAGATAAATAACGTTCTAGTGGGAAGGCGAGAAAAAATAAATCATGTATATGGTCAAGATTTGAGTATCAGCTTGAGATTTCGCTTGAAGACTACCATGACCCAGGGAGGAATTATAATTATTATTTCAGATAGTGAAATGAAACCTATTTCAACTTCGGAGCATAGGTTCTCAGGCTTTTTTGATGAATGTATTGAGATAAGCAGTGTGATTCCAGATTTGCAATTATCGCCTTCAGTGTACACACTTTCATTCACACTTAACGAACACTTTAAAGAAGTAAGCCAAAGAAGAACCACGATTGAATACAACCAAGATTTCTGCAAACTACAGATATCCAACGGCCCTTTAATTAACAACTCTGCAACCTTTGTGTTAAAAGCACATTGGAATGTTGGTTCAGTTTCAATGTCAGAACGTTACTAGTTTACAAAACACATTTCTCAACATGAATATATTTAAATCAATTTCAGACAAGAGAGAGAAAAAAATCTCCAAAGACGCTTTGGTCAACTATCTAAAAAATGTGGAAGGTCAAATTTCAGATAATGAAATGCTGAAGCTCTTTGACTTGGCTAAGGAAATTAAACACGAAGAAATTATTGTTGAGATAGGCTCTTATCGAGGAAAATCAGCACTTTGTTTGGCTTGGGGTGCCTATTTCGGATCAAAGAACTATATCTATACAGTAGACCCTCATCTGCCCTTCACAGGGGTTAATGGAGGAAAGTTTGGCCCCGCAGATTTAAGAAAGAAATACGAAAATATAGTTAAGTATTATAGTGGAGACAACATCTTTGTCGTTGCGCTAAGTTCAGGGCAATTCGCTCGTGGGTTTTCTCTCTCAAATCAAAAGATAGGGTTACTTTGGGTTGATGGTGATCATTCTTACGAAGGTGTAAAACTAGACTATGAGAGTTTCGTGCCTTATTTATCGAAAACGGGAACAGTAGCCTTCCACGACAACAAGAGCCCTGGTGTCAAGCGATTATTAGAAGAGTTGACATCCTCTGGAAAAGCAGTATTGATTGATACGTGTGACAATATATCAGTAATAAAATTACCAATCTAAGTGCTTGGTAATAATCGATAAAATGCGAGATCTTTGAAAAATATATTAATATTAGGTTCAGGAAGAAGCGGTACAAGCATGCTGGCAGGACTCTTTGCAAAAAGCGGGTACTTCATGGGCGAAAGTTTGTATCCGGGTAGAGATACTAATCCTAAAGGTTTCTTCGAATCGCATGAGATAAATCAGTTGAATGAGGATATTATAAAAAGTGTAACACCCCAAAGACTAAAAATAAGAAATACGGAATTTTTCAAGCATAGACCAACCCAGGGGCAGCGTTGGCTATCCCAAGTAAAGTTAGATGTAAAATTTAAAGAGCAAGAAAAATTTAAGGGGAGAATACAGCAGCTTACAGCGCAAGCGCCATTCTGTTACAAAGATCCTCGGCTCTGCTATACTTTGCCTGTATGGAAACCATATTTGGATGACACTGTATTTCTAGTGGTATTTAGACATCCTTTGAGCACAGCTAAAAGTATGTTGAAAGAACATGCAGATATGCCATATTTACACAGTTTGCATTTTAAAGAGCAGGATGCATTAAAAGTTTGGAGTTTGATGTACCGTCATGTTCTGGAACTGCACTATCCAAAAGGAGGAAAATGGATGTTTTTGCACTATGAGCAAATTCTATCAGGCGTTTGTCATGATGCGCTCGAAAAATTTGTAGGTGTTCGAGTAGATCGCGCATTTGCTGAAGCTAAGTTGTATCGAAATCGGGAAGAAGGAAAGCTAAAACAAAATTTAGAAAATTTGTATACCGAGTTGTGCAGGCTGTCAGGGTATAATAAAAATATTGAATGATCTGTAAGAAATCATCCTTCACTTGTTGCCATAGTTGGAGGCGTAGCAATAAAATAAACCAATAGAAAAATTGTTTTTATAAATAACCTATTCTGTTAATAGAAATACACCGAAGTTTTACACGTTCGTGTTTTTTCTTTGTTAGAAATTAGAAGAGCATTAATGAAGATTCTGTTTTCTAATTAATTGAAAGCTATTAAAAAGAGATTATGGAATTTCGTGCGCGCACGAAAAGAATTAGAAATGTAAGGAAATGAGCGTGTCAATCATAGTATGCTGCTACAATAGTGTAAATCGTTTACCCGATACCCTGCGTCATCTTGCTTGTCAAAAAGTCCCTCCGGGAATTGCGTGGGAAGTGATCGTGGTGGACAATAATTCGACGGACGACACGGCTGAAGAAGCAAAGCGGCTATGGCAACTCAATAGTGAACCCGCTCCCTTAGTGGTGGTGAAAGAAGAAAAAGTAGGCTTAAGTCACGCACGCGAGCGTGGTATCGCCACAAGCAAGTACGGCATAATAATTTTTTGCGATGACGACAACTGGTTGGCGCCAGATTACTTGGCACGTGCGATCGCCTTTATGGAGAGTCATCCAAAAGCCGCAGTCGTAGGCGGGAGGAGTCGTGCGGCGTTTGAAGGCATCCCGCCTGAGTGGTTCAAAAGGTATGAAAATAACTACGCCGTAGGGAGTCCACAAGAATTTGACGGAGATGTTACCAATCGAAAAGGATTTGTTTGGGGTGCTGGTATGGTCATTAGAAAATATCCGCTCAATCAATTAGCATGTAAAGGGTTTAAATCCCTGCTGACTGGTCGCAGCGGGAAGAAATTGTCATCAGGGGATGACACAGAACTTTGCTTTGCACTCAAGTTGATGGGCTGGCAGATTTGGTATAACTCGGGCCTTGAATTTATGCATTACATGCCAATAAGTCGCCTAACTTGGATGTACCTTAGAAAAATGCACAGAGGGTTTGGAAGATGTAACGTTAGCTTAGATGCCTACAGACGTAACTTTTCTCATGAAAATATTCATAAGGTAAATAACTCGTGGAGATCAGAAGTTTTAAAGTGTATTAAACAACTAAGACGAGAATATAGGTTTCTCGTTAAGATGCAACTAAAAGTCTGTGAAGGAAATGGAAAGGTAATACAAATAGAATATGTTATTGGCAGGCTTGAGGAACTTCTACGCCTTAGAGGGCAATATAAAAAACAGTTTCAGGTCATTGATGAGATTAGTTTAAAATTCAAAAATAGCCCTTAGGTTCCAATTAGAAAGTTTCTGCTCCATGGAGTCTACCTATTTTTCTGTTTTCCTACTCTTTACGCATTGCTCGCGCGTTTATAATCATGCGACTTACCCACCTCATCAATCCGGTAGCTGTA
>DAITMC010000312.1:0-3698 GCA_036835365.1 Saprospiraceae bacterium | reverse complement strand
ACGCCGTAATGTCCTTTTTGCTTTTGCTCAAACACGTTGGTGGTCAACCAATTTTGATATTTCACCTCATCCAAAGGAACTTCAACTGGAGCTAATCTTTTCGCAGGTGCTTCGTTGAGTATAATATAGTTAGGATCAATCGGATAGCTTTTGCTTTTTAATGCAGCCCATTCCTCCTTCACCAAGCCCATAAATGCTTCCACGCCTATTTTTTGAATTAAAAATTTCATGCGTGCCTTCATGCGCTTTTCTCTTTCGCCATAGCGGTCAAACACGCGTAAACTCGCCTCCATAAAAGGAATAATTTGGTCTTGAGGCAAAAATTCATATACCGTAGCAGCCACCATTGAGACCGCTCCTAAACCGCCACCAATGACCACTTTGAAGCCGCGTTCCTCTTGTTCATTCAAACGAGGAATAAACCCAAAATCGTGAAAATAGGTGTAAGCCGAATCCACATCGCTGGAGGAGAAGGCAATTTTTATTTTCCTCCCCATTTCCTGGCAAATTGGGTTGCGCAGCAAATACTCAAAAGTAGCTTGTACATAAGGCGATACATCGAACAACTCGTTAGGGTCAATACCCGCTTTTGCGGAGGCAGTGATGTTACGCACGGTATTGCCACAGGCTTCACGAGCCGTTACATTTTTTTCCGCCAATGCAGACCATACCTTTGGAGCATCATCCAGTTTGACGTAATGCAACTGAATATCTTGGCGCGTAGTGATATGCAGATTGCCCGTAGCATATTGCTCGGAAACATCCGCAATGCGAATGAGTTGCTCTGCAGTCAAACGACCATAAGGAATTTTGATGCGAAACATCTGCACGCCCAGTTGTCGTTGCCCGTAAACACCTCTCGTCAATCGGTAGAGCCTAAAACGTTCTTCACTTTCTCTACCTGTTCGATAAGCCTCAATTCTACGCTCTAGCTCAAGAATGTCTTTTTGGTCTTCGGTTTTGATATTGGTCCAGTCTAGTGAAGTAGTCATAATTATGATAAATTAAAAAAGCCTTTTCAAAAACGATTTGAAAAGGCTTCATTTATAAGTTATTTAAAAATATGTTAAATAAAAACCTTTTCCAGCATAAGCAGGCAACAACAGCAACAGGTCTTATTTTGGATAGTATTTTTCATTGTTTATCTTATTTTTTTGTTTTACAATACAATTTTAAGGGCATATTATGGGATGTCAAAACAACAAATGTTCATATCAACATATCATCTTTAAATCTTGATAGTCAATTAACTACCTCAAAAAATGATAAGTAATTGATTACAAATAATTTAATACTTATCCTACTTGTCAAGTGTAATATAAATGATTAGAAAAAAAATTGATTTTTTTTGAAAAAAGTCCGTAACCGACAAATTTTTAGGAAGAGTAAGTCAAAAACTGCTCAAGAAGTTTGAGGATAGTTAATTACTTCGTTTGGCATAAGCGTTCTTTAGACTTCCATTCAAAGAAATATTATGATTTTGGCTTGATTGATGAATAGAAAAATAGTATTTTCGCTACATTGTTAATGACATGGAATATGAGCGACTAAATGATGAAAACACAACTTTAGATTAAAAGTATATCTAAGCAGGAGTCCACACGTAGCAGTGGACAAAAATTATTGAACCGAATAAGACCACTAAAAACGGTAAAAAAAAATGATGCTTAATGTTACAAAATAACAAATTAAAAGAAGAAGAGGGAAACATTAATGCTGATGATAAACCCTCGAAAAATATAAAAAGAATTGATTTACACTATATTTCGGATGAAGTAAAACAACTACTAAATTTTGAAAAAGGCTTCTCGTTAACCATAAAAGAACTACTACTAAGACCAGGAAAGTGTGTCAGAGCATTTATATTTGACGACAGAAATAAATATGTTAAGCCGTTAGTTTTTCTAATTTTTACTTCTTTTATTTTCACCATCATTACAAGCTATTTGCAAATAGATTATAGTTTTTTTAATATTGATAAGATAGAGCCTTTAAAAGGAAAAATTAGATCAAAGGAAATTGGGGATTGGACCAATAGTAACCTTGGATATACTAATTTAATCATAGGTCTATTTGTAGCGTTATGGATAAAAATATTCTTCAAAAACGATAGATACAATATCTATGAAATACTTGTACTATTATGCTATGTGTTAGGTGAAGCAATGCTAATACTGGGCGTATTTATATTGCTTGCCAACTTGTTTACAAGTTCCATTATCGGATTAATTGGCATTTTTACCTATTTTGCTTATACAATTTGGGCTATTGGGCAATTCTTTGGAGAGAAAAAAGTGATAAGTTACATAAAGTCGGCATTAACTTATGTTTTAGGGAATTTCACTTACCTGATAGTATTAATATTAATTGCATATCTATTAAAAAAATTAACTATCTATTAATTTTTACTTACTTCAACTAAACTACGCAGAAGTAAAATCCATAAAAAGCCAATACTTCTCCATTAATCCCTCAAAAAAACCAGTTCGCCTCTCCTCGAAAGCTTAACAATGACAGAGGGTTCTGGGTCGTCTTCCATTTTTCTTCTCGGTTTAACAATTAAGTTTACGCCTTTTTTTAAAGCAGGGCTAATTTCCTGAAAACTTTTAGGAAACGGCTCATTGCTGATATTGGCAGAGGTGGCGACCACAGGATAGCCAAAAGCCTCAATAATAGCGGTACAAAATGGATCGGTAGAGACGCGAATCGCTACACTACCATCAGCAGCTACGGCTATAGGTGGTAAATTTCTACCCTTGTCGTAAACCACCGTTAGCGGTCGCACATGATGCACCAATAAGGTTTCTATACGCGGATGTACATGGCGAACATAATTTTTGAGCATCTCCAAAGAGGAAACTAACAAAACAAATGGCTTGGAAGTATCGCGCTGCTTGAGGTCGTACACTTTTTGAATGGCATCAGGATTACAAGCATCACAGCCAATTCCCCAAATCGTATCCGTAGGGAACAAAATTAACCCTCCATTGCGCAAAACAGTTATGGTTTCTTCAATTTCGGTATCGTACATCATCGGTGTCGCAAATTCATTTATTGTCGTAGATTGCATTTTCTACCTTTTAGCAATTTCTTTGTGTGTGTAAATTCTATCTTCTACCTCTAATCCCCAACGAGAGAATGGAAACGTGAAAATAGTATTGGTTATTTGTTTACTTTTTCGTTAAATTGTCAATTAAGACAATGTATTAACAAAAAAACTACCTTCAATGATAAGGAAATACTTTTCCGCATCGTTCTTGTTTTACCTAAATAGCAAGAGAAACTGCTATTGTGCTAAAATAATTGTGTATTCGTTCAAAGAAAAATTATACCTTGAAACATATTTTTGTCTATTTAGTTGGTGTCTTGTGTTGCTGTTGCATCCCTTTTCTGTTACTTTCTAACCATATTATTGGAGGAAATATCACTTATGAATGTTTAGGGGACGGCATCAGAGCGGGCAATAAAGCCTACAAAATTACAATGACTATTTACAGAGATTGTCAAAGCATAGGTGCTGACTTCGATTCAACACCTAGAGGTGGTTTTGTGGCTACGGTAACTATTTATCAAGAGGGAAGAACACTACCCTACCGTTTTGACTTGAATGCACCTCGCGTGAGGAAGGTAGAACCTAATGCCGACCCTTGCCTAAAAGTCCCCGACTGGGTGTGTGTGGAAGAGGGTATTTACGAATT
>DAITMC010000311.1:0-3739 GCA_036835365.1 Saprospiraceae bacterium | reverse complement strand
ATTATCGCAAAAGTATCTTCTGAGTTGGCAGAAAATATGATTAGACAAGAGAATGATTTGTTGGAGCAATTGCGCATAGCCTTTCAGCAGACTAACATAGCCCTTCATATACGGGTAGATAAAAGTAAAGTATCCGCTAAAGCTATGGTAGAAAAACCTAGAATGCTTACCCAAAAAGATGTTTTGGAGAATATGATACAAGTTAATCCTTTGGTAAAAGATTTTATCCAGTATTTTGACCTTACTTTAGAAGAATAATGCAAAAAAACGCATTAACTTACAATACACTGCATCGCTATCCTTAGATTAGAACGCCCAATATGGAACAAATTCATGTTCGCTTGAGCCATCTTCAAATAAATCAATCACGACCAATGCTGGCGGAAATTCATTGTAATTGCCGCCCCACCAAGCACCACTCACTGCCCCATTGCACAGGTATTTTACCCCCAGATAGTCCACCTCATCGTGTAAGTGAAGGTGTCCACTGAGTGCAATTTTTACATTTTTATGTTTGTAGAACAAATCTTTCAAACGCTTTGCATCGGTGTGCATCCACGCACCAGGAACTTCCCAATTATTTTTCTTGTTGACATTGTTGCCATCAAAAAAAGCAGCTGCGGATAAAATAGGGATATGACTAGCAATGCAAATATATTCAGTTGGATTAATTTTGGCTAATACAGTCTGCAACCATTCAAATTGTTCTTCATCTAACTTAGCAGTATAGCCACCTTTTTTATAATGACTGCTATCTAAAATAATAAAATTCCATTTTTCTATGTTGAAATGATAGAAGCGATTGCTCAAATTTAGTTCCTCTAAACACCACTTCTTACCATAGAGAGGGTCTTTGCTTACTCTTTTTAAACTCCAACCATAAATATCATGGTTGCCAATGCAATGTTTGAGGTCAATTTTATTATTGGCATCAATGATAGATTTTGCTATTTTCCATTGTTTCGCTACCTTATCTTTGGATGTTTTCAAAGCATCCATAATTAAATCCCCACCTTGTAACACAAAATTAGGAGCTGGTGTTAGTGTGTTGACATAAGCTAAGGCTTTTTCTAAGCCTTCCGCTGCTTTAGGCGACTCGTTCATGTGAATGTCAGTCAAATGGGCTATTCTGATGCTAGATGCTTTTGGATCAGCACCAGCAGCGGATAAAGAGGAGGATAACATTACGCCAGTGCTACTAACTGCCAAGTGTTTCAGAAAATTCCTTCGATTATTCATTATTCAGGTGATTATAAGTGGATAATAGTTATTTTTTTATTATATCAGTACCATTTTTTACTTACTTACTCGTAAATAATTCGTACATTTTCAGACTCTAGCCTTGCTTGTGTCCATTTTTTTATTTTTTGTTTATCTCCGTAGTTAACATAACTTTTTAAGCTAAATAAAATAATAGCGGTTGGATGAGGTGTAGATAAAGTATCTTTAAATTCAAAAGATTCTGCGTAGGTACAGCCCATAATTTGTGGATATAGTTGCTTGATTTCGTTTAGTAGCGTTCTACCCATTTTTGATTTTTGACTAAGGCTATCAAATTGAACTTCTTGCTCCCTCAATTTGAAATTCATTTGATTAAGTTGCTCTCTCAATTTAAAAACCTCTATATTTTTATCATCTGTGTTGTCAAAAGATAATCCTTGTTTGATGAGTACATTTTCAGGATTGAGGTTAAAGTTTTCTGCTTTTTGAGCAATTAATTCTTTTTGTTCCAAAGTCAAGTTCTTACCACCGTAAATCAAATGGATCAGTTTTTTATCCGCATTAACCTCACTTTTTAATAAATAATTCCCCTCATAAATACTTACATTAGCAATATATTGATTAGCATTTTCTGCAAATCTTTCTTTCTGGACTAAGTTGTAACCAAAATAAATACTAGGCAATAATACAATGACAATTACGGCTGAAATAGAACTATTTACACGTTTTTTTTGCGCATTATCCACAAGTGTTCTAATAGGGAATTTTAGAATTTGAGAAATCGTAACTGAAGCTAACGCAATAAAAACCGTATTAATCGTAAATAAATAAAATGCACCGAAAAAGAAAAACCATTGAGTCGTAGCTAATCCATAACCAGCAGTACACAGAGGAGGCATCAAAGCGGTGGCAATGGCTACCCCCGGAATAACATTCCCTTTTTGTTTGCTACTGATAGCAACAATACCTGCCAAGCCACCAAAAAGGGCAATCAGGACATCATAAATAGTAGGACTCGTACGCGCCAATAATTCGGAATGCGCTGTGGATACAGGGCTTAAAATAAAATAAGCAGTAGAGGCAATTAAACTCATAATAACAGCAAAGCCAAAGTTCTTTACAGATTGTCTGAACAGTTCAAAATTATAAGTGGCAATACTGTACCCGATACCGTTGATTGGTCCCATAAGTGGAGAAATAAGCATTGCCCCTATAATGACAGCAGTAGAGTTCATATTAAGCCCCACTGAGGCAATAATGATGGCAAATACCAAAATCCATAGGTTTGTCCCTTTAAAAATGACTGATTTTTGAATTTCCTCATGTATCAAATCGTGGTTATCTAGCTCTGATTCTAGGTTCAGGTAATGCAATATATTTTTAATAACATCTGTTAGTTTCATATTTTATCTATTTGCAATCGTATGCTGCTTTATATTTTTTGCTTTTAAAAAGATGGATGGTTATCCTGCAAAGATAAAAAAAGGTGTTAGAAAGTAATCTTCTCTAGGGTATCCTATTCAAGTGGAAGATATAAAGCATGGTGTTGTAAGTTTTACGCTTTAGTATTGTCTGCTTTTAAAATTGTGCTTTCCTTTGTAGCCTTAATCAAAATATATAAAACAATGCAATCTCGTCAATTAACAATTGAACAGGCTTGGGAAAACCGAAGTCTTTTGACACAATTAGATGTGCAACAAACGATTCATGAAGTTATAAAAATGTTGGATAAAGGACAAATTCGCGTGGCGGAACCTGCAGAAACTGGTCATTGGAAAGTTAATGAATGGGTGAAAAAAGCAGTCATTCTCTACTTTCCTATCCAGCAAATGGAAACTTTAGAAACAGGTATTTTTGAGTTTTACGATAAAATCCCGTTAAAGCGCAACTTTGCATCTTTAGGGGTGCGTGTTGTCCCCCATGCTATTGCAAGATATGGCTCTTTCCTAGAGCAAGGTGTAATTTTGATGCCTAGCTATGTTAATATTGGTGCTTGGGTAGGGGCTGGCACTATGGTAGATACATGGGCGACCGTCGGCTCTTGCGCACAAATCGGCAAAAACGTGCATCTGAGTGGTGGCGTAGGCATTGGAGGCGTTTTAGAGCCGCTTCAAGCAACACCCACTATCGTTGAAGACGACTGTTTTATTGGTTCTCGATGTATTGTGGTAGAGGGCGTTCGTATAGGAAAGGAAGCGGTATTGGGTGCCAATGTGGTGCTGACACAATCTACACATATCATTGATGTAACAGGAAGTGAGCCAATTACTTATAAAGGTTCAGTTCCAGAGCGTTCCGTAGTGATTCCAGGAAGCTACACTAAGAAATTTCCCGCTGGTGAATATCAAGTGAATTGTGCATTGATAATTGGAACAAGGCAGGAAAGTACCGACAAGAAAGTATCTTTAAATACTGCTTTGAGGGAGTACAACGTGGCGGTGTAAAAATAAAAAGTCGGATAGTAAACTATCCGACCAAATAACAAAAAGGCATGTATATGAAAAGCTAAATCTTAAAA
>DAITMC010000310.1:0-3742 GCA_036835365.1 Saprospiraceae bacterium | reverse complement strand
CATTTAGACCATCCTGAAGGAAAGATAATAGCCACAGTCAAAGTGGAACAAACGCAAGGTTGGGCAATACAAGCAGTAAGTTTACCCGAAGGTATGGTAAGTAACCACGATTTATTTTTCACCTTCCAAGCCCCCGATGAAATAGATGCAAAGGCGGCATTTGTAAGTTTTGATTGGTTTTATTTTACTCAATCACTGCCTACACGAGCACCCGATTATGAAAAATATAAAGACCTCTACTGGAGTTTGCTCACTACTAACACTGATCACACTTTGATTATGGTAGAAAACCCGAGCTATATGCAGCGCAAGACTCATGTATGGGATCGAGGCAGTTGGTTGGTCAAAACAGAAGAAGTGGAAAAGGGAGTGCCTGCCATTTTCTCACCTTTATCCAATAACGCACCTAACAATCGTTTGGGCTTAGCTTTATGGTTGACCGATGAGCGTCATCCACTCACGGCACGCACTATGGTCAACCGAATTTGGGAACAACTTTTTGGTGTAGGATTAGTAGAAACGTTAGAAGATTTTGGTTCTCAAGGCATTCCCCCTACACACCCCGAATTGTTGGATTACTTGGCTTGGCAATTCATGCACGAACACGAATGGAGTATAAAAAAATTGCTTAAAGAAATTATGCTTTCTATTACCTATCAACAGTCTTCAAAAGCCAACAAGATGTTGCTAGAAAAAGACCCACTCAATAAATGGTATGCCCGATTTCCGAGAGTGCGTTTGAATGCTGAACAAATCAGGGATAAAGCCTTACTTATCAGTGGCTTATTGAGCCATAAAATGTATGGACCAAGTGTGATGCCCTACCAACCTGACAACATATGGAATACACCTTACAATGACCAAAGCTGGGAAATCAGTGCAGGAGAAGATAAGTATCGTCGTTCTCTTTACACCTATTGGAAACGCTCCGCACCTTATCCTGCATTCCTCACTTTTGATGCTGCTGATAGAAATGTTTGTTCTACTAGACGTATTAGAACAAATACCCCTTTGCAAGCCTTAGTTACGCTAAACGACCCATCGTATATGGATGCTGCGGCACATTTAGCCAATCAATACTACAACAAAGAAAATTTGGGAAAAACCATTTCTAGTTGTTATGCCCAAGCGATTGGTCAATCCATAACACCTAGCAAATTAGAGGTATTGACTTTATTTTATCAACAAGTGCTACTTGATTTTCAACACGATGAACAAAGTGTACGACAGTTGTTACAAATATTGCGAAACACTCCACCAGAAGCAGAGTTGGCTGCTTTGACTATGGTGTGCAATGCCATCATGAATTTAGATGAGTTTATTGTAAAAAATTAAATCTTAAATGATAGCGTTGTAATTAAGTTTTCGCCTAGCGTAAGTTTGTTACTATGTCTTCCGCTAAACCAGTCATTTGAACAATTTGATGAATAGGCACGCCGGTAGCTAAAAGATGTTTAGCAAATTGTATTTGCAGCATTTGTTGCTGTTGCTTGGCTTCTTCTGCTATTTGTTTGGCTTGTTGTGCACTTTTTCGTTCTTCTTCAGCGCTTTGCTTCGCCTCTTCTTCTTTTTGCTTTGCCTCTTCTATTTTTTGCTTTGCTTCTTCCATTTTTTGTTTGGCTTCTTCCAACAATTCATCTTTTTTAGCTAACTCCGCTTCTTGATGACTAAATATCTCGTCTATTTCTTGCTCCGCTTTTAATTTCTTCCTAAATACTTCATCCTTCAACGGCTCTTCCAAATAATTTGCGATGTCTTGAAAAGCCTCTGGCACTTCTTCTAAGTCCAAAATGTAGTGATCAGAAGTGATGTAGGCTTGATTGAACAACATCAGGAACTGCTCCAAACGGCTACGGCGTTCTTTAGAGAGTCGCCTTATTTGTATCACGCGCACTTTATGGGTCAATAAATCTATAAAGTCGCTGTTGACTGTTATTTCTTCTTTCGTTACCGTGTTTATAATTTTATTGTCTATGTTAATCGCCAAATAGGGAATATCAATCACATTGTAGCCTAATAAATAAATAGAAATAATAGGATATACCTTTGTTTCTTCTAAGCCTAGCTTATTTTTGACTATTTCCCGCTTAACATAGTTTTCCCCCAAATAGCTGCGAAAGCGTAGCATATTGGTCGGTAATTTTGACTTTTGTAATTCAATGAGTACCTTTTGTTTATGACCCTGCTCGTCCACTATCACTGCGCTAAAGTCCAAGCGATAGAGTTTAAGCCCTCTAATTTCATCCATCGCCACAATTTCTTGCTGCTCAATGACCAATTCCAATACCTCGCATTCTAAAAGAGTGGATAGCACCTTTTTAGCCATTCGGTTGCTTTGCATCAAATATTTGAAAGCATGGTCGTATAGTGGATTGATGATTTTCATGCAAATAGCTTTATGACAAAGTTACTTTTTTATAACAATGCTTCGATGATTTTGTCTTAGATTTTTAACAGCCCATTAATGATAAAAAATAAAAACTAATTTTGCTTAGCTTTTCAAAAAATAAAAAAAGCGAGCAATATGAGAATCAAGAGAAATAACATCGCTATTGCTATTGGTGCATTAATGGGACTAGGGCTGTTGTATTACTTTAGGGGTATTGTGGCTTACATTCTTATGGCATGGGTAGTATCATTGGCAGGGCGACCCATCACACTTTTTTTTGGGGAACGCATTAAAATAGGAAAACGAGGAATAGGCCCTACCACGGCGGCGGCTATTACACTCATCTTTTTTTTATTGATAGCTGTTCTTGTTGTCGCCTTGTTTGTACCAATGATTATTGATCAGTTAAACAATTTTTCTACTATTGATTACAAAAAAGTAGTTGCCTCTTTTAATGAACCAATTGCTTCCATCAATGAACTGTTAAAAAGAATTGAGTCCCCTACCATTTCATTAACACAGCTAGAGGAACAAATCCGGAATTCTTTTGCCAATTGGTTTAAACTTCAAGATGTAGGCAAAGCCTTAAATGGTTTGTTTTCTACTTTGGGCGCTGTGTTTATTTCCATCTTTGCAGTCATTTTCATTGCTTTTTTCTTTTTAAGAGATAAAGATCTGTTTACAGAAGCTATATTAGCTGCTGCACCTAGCCAATATGAAACAGAAACAATGAATATCATCAACGACATTTCCCGGTTACTAACGCGCTACTTTGCAGGAATTGCTTTACAAATTACTATTATTACTATTTTTGTTACCATTGCCCTTTATTTGCTAGGCGTAGAATATGCTTTGTTGATTGGTTTCTTTGCAGCCATCATCAATTTAGTTCCTTACTTGGGTCCTATTATTGGAGCAGCTTTTGGATGCTTTATTGCTATTTCTGCCAACTTAGAAGTAGATTTTTATGCTGTACTGTTGCCTTTAATCCTAAAAATAGGGCTTGTTTTCCTCACAGTACAAATGTTGGATAACTTCTTTCTTCAACCTTACATCTTTTCAACCAGTGTGCTGGCTCATCCATTAGAAATATTTATTGTTATCCTAATGGGAGCTCAAGTGGCGGGCATTATGGGTATGGTGTTAGCGGTACCAGTTTATACGGTGCTCCGAGTAGTGGCAAAATCTTATCTTAGTGAGTTCAAGATTATTCAAAAGTGGACAAACAGCATTTCTTAGTATTTTTTAATACAATGAAATTAGATTACCCTAAAAGCTGGTAAGCCAACAAGGCACTTAGATAAGCCATTGAAGTCATGTAAAAAAATTGAACCGCTGGCCATTTCCAAGTAC
>DAITMC010000309.1:0-3771 GCA_036835365.1 Saprospiraceae bacterium | reverse complement strand
ATTTTGTTTTAATAATTCAACAATAGTGCAAATATTGTAATTCTTAACGAATTTACGGCTAATGTTCTACCAACTCTTGTTAAGTCATCTTTAATTTTTATGCAAAAAACTACTATTGTTTGCAAATGGAATGAATGGTTTATTTCAAAGTTTTACTACTTTTAGCCGAATACAACAAAATCGCTATGCCACCATCTTTTATCGTTAGTGTTAATGATGTCGAATTTGAACTAGATGCAGCTAACGCAAGCCAACTCGATTGGGTCAATGAAACGCCCAATAGCTATCATCTATTGCACGACCGTCAATCTTACAAAATAGTTGTTGATACTATTGATTTGAATAACAAGCAGATAGAACTGGAAGTGAATGGCACAAAATACGCCGTCCGTATGGCAGATGCCTACGATCAATTAGTACAACAAATGGGATTGACTACGGAACATACCCAAAAAGTGAAAGAAATAAGAGCACCTATGCCAGGTTTGGTGTTAGATATTCCCATTGAGATTGGGCAAGCTGTAGAAAAAGGGGCAACATTATTGGTCTTAGAAGCCATGAAAATGGAAAATGCACTCCAAGCACTAGGCGAGGGTATTGTGAAAACGATTAATGTCCAAAAAGGGCAGGCGGTAGAAAAAAATCAGCTACTGGTTGAATTTGAATAATTACAGTTCAGTTAAAAATGGAAAAAAAATTATTTGATGCCTTCCCCTCAATAACTAAAGCGGAATGGTTGGATAAGATAAAGCAAGATTTGAAAGGAAAAGCCTTAGCAGATTTGGACTGGAAACTAGCGCTTGGGCTTACGATTTCTCCTTTTGCCCATCCAGAAGATTTGACCACGCTGCCCCCACCCATTGCGAATTATAAAAATCGAAACACTTGGGAAATTGGAGAAACTATTCTAGTGCAAGATGTTGAAGCTGCTCATACACAAGCCCTACAAGCACTTGAAGGCGGCGCAAATGCCCTTCAGTTTAGGCTATTAACAGGGTTGAACAAAAGGCAATTAGCCCAACTTTTGGATGGCATACAGATGGAATGGATATCCACTCATTTTGAAATAAGCTGCTCTTTGGCTTCCACACGCCAGTTTATGGAAGATTTGCTATCCGTCATTTCACAAAAACAGCAAAATCCAGCATTAATAAAAGGCAGCATCAAAAATGACTTTCTCAATATTGGTGAACTAATTTATTTTAAGGAAATAGAATCGTTCCTACGTTTTGCAACACAGGCACTGCCTCACTTTAGTTTTCTGCCTATTGATGGAAATGAATTTTATCGAGGAAAGGAAAATACAATTCAAGAAATAGCTTCAATGCTTGCTAAAGCAAATGCCTATTTGCAGTATTTTACGGAAGATTTTACAGATGCCCTGCAATTTTCGATTGCATCAAGCGAAAGCTATTTCCTCAACATTGCTAAAATAAGGGCTTTTAAGTTACTGTGGCATAACATACAAGAGGCTTACGAAGTGGAAACCATCAATGTAGTAGAGGCACATATTCCTCAAAGCACACTTCAGGAAGATAAATACCAAAATATGATAAGCACCACCACACAAGCCATGTCTGCGGTGATTGGTGGTGTGGATACAATTTATATTGCTCCTGCCGATAGCAAAGAACAAGCAGAAGGCACGCCTTTCACCAGAAGAATTGCCCGCAATGTTCAGCATTTGCTTCAGATGGAAAGCCACTTAGACCACGTAGTTGACCCTGCGGCAGGAAGCTATTATATAGAACAACTGACGGATAAATTAGCAGAAAAAGCATGGAAGCAGTTCCAGCAAATAGAACAACTTGGAGGTTATCAAATACAAAAAGAACGATGGAAAGCATAACATTTGAATATAGCTATCAAATATGAAAAAAATACTTGTTGCCAACAGAGGAGAGATTGCGTTGCGTATTATGCGCACTGCCAGAAAAATGGGGATACTTACAGTTGCTGTTTACTCAGAAATAGACCGCCATGCTCCTCATGTGCGCTTTGCAGATGAAGCAGTTGCCATTGGTGCAGCACCTTCTACTGAATCCTACCTCAACATGGAGCGCATCATTGATGCTGCCCTTCAAACTAAAGCGGAGGGTATTCATCCGGGCTATGGGTTTTTGAGTGAGAATGCTGTTTTTGCACAAAAAGTAGTAAATGCGGGCATCACTTTTATTGGTCCTCGCCCACATGCCATACAGGTGATGGGTAGTAAGTTGGCGGCAAAAGAAGCAGTCAAGCAGTACAATATTCCTATGGTGCCAGGTGTGGAAGAAGCGATTACCGATATTCCAAAGGCAAAGGCAATTGCTGCTCAAATTGGTTATCCTATTCTCATCAAAGCCTCTGCCGGTGGTGGCGGCAAGGGGATGCGTATTGTCGAGCGCGAAGCTAATTTTGAAGCACAGATGAATCGAGCCATTAGCGAAGCCATCAATGCCTTTGGCGATGGGTCAGTATTTATTGAAAAATATATTCCTTCCCCTCGACATATTGAAATTCAGGTACTTGCAGATACACATGGTAATGTGGTTCATCTATTTGAGCGAGAATGTAGTATTCAACGTCGGCATCAAAAAGTTGTGGAGGAAGCGCCGTCATCCGTACTAACGCCCGAAGTGCGTGCCGCTATGGGAGCAGCCGCTGTCAAAGTGGCACAGGCTTGCGACTATGTAGGGGCGGGCACCGTAGAGTTTTTGATTGACGAGCAACTTAGGTTCTATTTCTTGGAAATGAACACTCGCCTACAAGTGGAACACCCTGTAACGGAGCTTATTACAGGCATTGACCTCGTGGAGCAACAAATTAATATTGCTAGAGGAGCAACTTTGCCTTTTCAGCAAAAAGATTTATCCATACAAGGTCATGCTATGGAATTAAGGGTGTATGCGGAAGACCCACTGAATGATTTTCTACCTAATGTAGGCAAACTTAACCGCTATCAAAAACCGTCAGGTGAGGGCATTCGAATAGATGATGGCTACGAGCAAGGTATGGATATTCCTATTTATTACGACCCAATGATTGCAAAACTCATTACTTATGGCAAAAATCGCATGGCTGCCATTCAAAAAATGAGAGCAGCTATTCAACAATATACCATTCAAGGAGTGGCTACTACTTTGCCTTTTGGCAAATTTGTGATGGAGCATAATGCCTTTGTAGAAGGGCAGTTCGATACACATTTCGTGAAAACGCATTACGCTCCTGATGCTATAAAAGCGGTACAGCAAGCCGAACGTCATATCGCTGCGCTGGCTGCTTTAAATGCTTATTTAAAAGCAAAAGAGCAAATCCAAATTCCTACCATAAATGGTAGTGGCTGGAAATTGAGGCGAGGATAAAAATGTTTTTTCTTAGGAAGGCATCTTTTTGAAAGGATAGGATTAACCTTGTAAAAATTTAGCTAGTAATCTTTGGTGTTCGACTTTCATTAGGTTGATTATGAGACAAAATAACAATGCCAAAATGTACCGTTTATCGGCAACTAATCAATAGAAAAAGTAAACATGACGATCCTACAATCTTTAGTTCAACGCTATTTAAAATACTTCGGTGAACGCTACTTGCTTATTCAAGCGCCAGGAAGAATCAACTTAATTGGTGAGCATACTGACTACAACAAGGGTTGGGTGCTGCCCGCCGCCATTGATAGGTATATGTATTTTGTGTTGGGCAAAAATGACCGTCAGGAAGAAATTACGTTGTATTCTCCGCACTTTGACCAAACAGTTACTATTTCGCTTCAACAACAAAATCTGGAAGAACAAC
>DAITMC010000308.1:0-3776 GCA_036835365.1 Saprospiraceae bacterium | reverse complement strand
CGGTTATGCTCAGAAGTTTCAATGGCGACAATGACTTCTTCTATATTGTAAAGTTCAATGACTTGTTCAATTTGGTTAATTTTTCCCAGGACAGGCAAGTGCAATTTAAGTTCGTTGGTACTGTTGCCATTGATATCAATGAAACCTATGAAATTGTTGCCTAGCCCTTTTTCTCTGCTTGTGATTTCTTTGTACAAATCCAACGCATTTTGATTCCCTCCAATAATCAATGTATTGTATGTAATCCATCCTGACTTCAATCGAATAGAGGCTCTAGTCAGTAAAATCATTCTTGTAGTGACCGTTAATAAGAAATGTACCACAAATAGTACCCAAAAAGAACGATAGTAAGTTTGATAATCTACCGTAATATCATCCAACAAGAAGGTAAAAAAAATGAACAATACCCCAATAAAACTCAAGAGGAACGTACGCAGAAATGCAGCCATTCTTGAGATGCGATAAATATCGTGGTAAATATCAAAAATGGCATAAAGCAAAATCCAACCTACGGGGATTGTAATGATACCAAACCAAAAATTTGGGTCATTGAGTAAACTCATATCCATCTCAACACCTTCTGTGTACTTGCGATAGACAAAAAAAATAATCCATCCTAACATAGCTGAAAAGAAATCAGCGACTTTATAGACAAAGGTGTCCCATTGTCGGGTTCTTGTAGAACTTTTCTTTACTGCCTCCAACACTCCGTTTTGTGGTGGAGTAGGCATTTCTTTATTTATAGTTAGTGTTTTTTTTGATGGCTGCATATCTTCATGTAAACGTGAACTTTGAATAGGTATTCGTTTTTAAAAATGAACTAATTTTATGTTATCCAACCAAATACTACCACTTTCCATATCAGGTGGCAGCACGGCAACAAAAGCTACTTGATATTCATCTGCCTTCAACACAAAAGCCGTTTCTGAAAGATTCAAATAAACCTTATTCCAATCTTTGCGAGGAAGTAAAATAGGTTCAAATAGCCGCTCGGACGGCTTGGACAAATCGTTGTAATGACCAATTAACCCTATTCCCAACTCAACATCTGTTTTATAAGTTAATTCAAGGTAAACAAAAGTACCTTTATTTAATAATCCCTTGTACTTTTGATCTATTCTGCTAGCTATTTGGACAACTCTGTTATCGGAGGTTAGCGTAATTCGTCCGGACTGTCGCCCTTCAAATGCCTCTTCCGCATCAAAATCCACTTTAGTAATGGGATCTCCATCTAAATCATCTATAAATAAATGAAAATCGCCTTCAAAATTTTCTATGAAAGCAAAAGTAATTCCTTCTCGATAAGTAGTTGTCGGTAGGAATGTATCTGTTTGTAAAGGCAGTAGCGTGGTATTGGAAAGATAAGGCAAAAAAAAGGGATAAATTTCGGCAAGTGTGCTAATACCATTATCTTTTATGCCTGCATCTATCCTAATCTCAGCGTTGCCCTCCTGCAAAATTGGAATAGTGGAAGGCAGATTATACACGCCTAAAAATTCACCATTTACCGTTAGCCATGCTTCTGTTATTTTTTGATGACCACTGCCCTGATTGGTATTTGTTATTCGAAAATCAAAAGGTTGAAGGTAAATATAAGCAGGTAAGCGTTCTTCTGGATTAATCAGATTACAGGCAGAAAATAAATAGACTAAGGACAGCAGTATCCTGTAATTCATACAAGTAGTATTATGTCGAATGCTTTAAGCCAACGAATAAGTTCAAAAATGAACCCTAAAGTAATATATTCAACATTGAGTTTAAAATAAATTTACATTAAATTTGCAAAAAAGATAACGCTTTTTCTTGCCGTGTTTGTATGCTGTCCAAAATTTGCTGTGCCAAATGCAAAGCTTTATAGCCGTCCTCCATTGGTACTGTTGGCTTCTGGTCGTTCTGAATACTTTCCGCTAGCGATTGTAATTCCATCTTAATCGCATTGATAGGTTCGATAGAAGGCTCTTCCATTGTCATCCATTTTTCCCCTTGTTGCGTCTGAATTGGAATCGCAAATTCAGTTGTTTTTTCCCTACTCAGTTGTACGATTTGTGCTTTTTTCTCCAAAAAGTCTAAACTAACATAAGCATTAGGTTGGAAAAGACGCAATTTCCGCATTTGCTTCATCGAGATTCTACTCGCCGTCAAATTCGCTACACAACCATTGGCAAATTCAATGCGGGCATTAGCAATATCTGGCGTATCACTGACGACAGCAACACCACTTGCACTGACGTTCATCACAGGTGAGTTGATAAGGCTAAGTACAATATCCAAATCATGAATCATCAAATCGAGTACCACAGAAACATCTGTCCCTCGGGGATTAAAGGTGGCTAAGCGATGCCCTTCTACAAACATAGGTTGAATCAAGCGACCACTCAACGCTAACAAAGCAGGGTTAAAACGCTCTACGTGTCCTACTTGTGCTTTTACAGGGTGTTGTCGCAACAAATCAAGCAGTATTTCTGCCTCCGCAATCGTTTTGGTCAGTGGTTTTTCAATGAAAAGATGCTTCCCTGCTAGAATTACCTTCTGCGCCAATTCAAAATGCGTAGGCGTAGGTGTCACGATGTCTATTACATCAGCCGCATGAATTAATGTTGCTACATTTTCAAAGGCAGCAATTTGAAACTCAGCAGCCACAGCCTTTGCTTGAGCCTCGTTAGGGTCATAGAAACCAATTAATTCATACGTTTCTGGAAGCTGTTGAATACACTTGAGGTGAATTTTTCCTAAATGCCCCGCCCCTAACACGCCAATTTTTAATTTCTTCGTCATAATTATGAATGTCTAAGATACATCAGTACACCAACAAAAAGTGTAATTAAGGCAATCAAAACAGTTGCCATTCTAACTGAATTTTGGATATTTCTCACAAAAGCGTCAATCTCCTTTTTTAAGTGTGGATATTTAGGATGAATTTCTTTTTCCATTTTTTGCCTGCTTAAAAAGTGACTACTATCAAATTCTACGCCATGTTGCAACAGTTTCTTATAGGCACGTAAAACTATTACCCTGAAATAAAAATTGAGTATTAACATTGCTGCGAATACCGCCATGATTAGGAAAAGTAAAGATTGCTGCATCGTTTTTTAGCTTCGATAATAAGGTAAATATAGCTAAAATTGCTTGGATGTTCCAAATTTCTATCCCTTAGCACAGACAAACATTTTATTTTTTTGTTGAATGACTGGAACTGAATATGCTTTTTATGAGTTAGTGATTTACTTTAGGGTTAAATAGAAGAATAGCAACCTATATGGATAAAGGAGTGGTAGTCAAATCAACGGGAAGTTGGTATCAAGTGCGTTTAGCGGACGATAAAGTCTGGGATAGCCGTATTGTGGGAAAATTCAGATTGGATGGAAAGAAAATAACCAACCCAGTGGCGGTAGGGGATGAGGTAATGGTACTGCTTGATGAAGATAATCAAACGGCACTCATTAAGGAAATCTTGCCTCGTCGCAACTACGTGGCTAGGCAGTCACCTAGAAAAAAACATGATGTTCATTTGCTTGCCAGCAATGTAGATCAGGCAGTTGTTATCATTACCATTGTCGAGCCTAAGCTAAAGCAAGGATTTATTGATCGTTTTCTGTTAATGACAGAGCCTTACAATATTCCAGCAGCTATTATTTGTAACAAATCGGATTTGTATGACAAGGAAGACCTAGAAATGTTTGAATTATTAAAGGAAATTTATCAGCCTTTAGGTTATAAAATGTGGCTTACTTCTGTGATAGACGGCACAGGCTTAGCACAATTGAAGGAGTATTTAA
>DAITMC010000307.1:0-3798 GCA_036835365.1 Saprospiraceae bacterium | reverse complement strand
CAAGCCTCTTATGAGCCTGAAAGTGCGCAAGAAGTATTAAAAAGCCAAGTAAAATCTCAAAAAGAGGCGGAATATTCGGATATGCCAGCAGGGTTGATCAATACCATGAGTTTTGAAGAAGTCATGGACTTACTCTATTTCATTGTTCAAGTCGCTAACAAGACCGACAAAGATTTAGAGTTGTCTATTTTTGAAGAAAAACCAATTTTCGAAATAGGTGATTCTTCGCTTATTGAGGTAATTCAGTTTGGCAAAACTGGAAATATTTATTACACCCTTGATGGTTCTGAACCAAGCAGTAAATCAACACTTTATGAAACGCCATTTTTTGTTAACAAAAGTACAATCATTAAAGCAAAAGTGATTGATGGTGAAAAAATGGGCAACACGATTATTCGTCAAGTGCATGGTATAAATAAGATAGAAAATGGTTTAGATTGGTCATTATTTAGAAACGTAGCAGAACGGTTCAAATCATCAAGCAATAAAAAACCAGATGCCACTGGAGTGGCTTATACCTTTGATATTCGCCCCATTGCAGAGGGCGAAAATAATTTTGAAATCCATTTTGAAGGTTTCCTACAAATTGATCTAGCAGGTGAATATCATTTCTATACCAAACAGGATGATGCCATGAGAATGTACCTTGATGATAAATTGGTCATTGATGCCTCAAGATCAAATTGGCAAAATGATGCAAAAACCACCATTAAACTAGGCACAGGTAAACATCGCATTCGAGTAGAGTTTTATGATAATCTATCCTTAGAATATCTGGATATTCAGTATGAACATTCCAAAATTCCACGACAAGCGATACCAGGCAATAAATTGTTTAGAGCTAGTAAAATGGCATTGTAATGAACGGAAAAAGTCGTGTTGCTTTCTCATATTTGCACCTCGTTGTGGTCAAAAGAAAGCAACGCAACTTTTAAAAATATGAAAATACATAATTTCAGTTCAGGACCAGCCATTTTGCCAGCCGAAGTAATGCAACAAGCAGCAGCAGCTTGCCTTGATTTCAATGGTATGGGGCTTTCTATTTTAGAAATCTCGCATCGTAGTAAAGAATTTTTAGCCGTTTTGTCAGAAGCGGAAGTACTCATTCGAGAAATACTAGGTATTGGCGACGAATATGGTGTCTTGTTTTTATCAGGCGGAGGCAGTTCCCAATTTTATATGACGGCGATGAATCTGCTAGGCTCAGCCGAAAAAGCTGCTTTTGTGGATACTGGTTTGTGGTCGTCCAATGCGATTAAAGAAGCAAAGCTATTTGGTCAAGTAGAAGTGATTGCGTCTTCTAAAGACAAAAATTATACTTATATTCCCAAAAGTTTTGAAATCCCAGAGGATGCCAAATATTTGCATATCACGAGCAATAATACGATTCGCGGAACGCAGTACCACAAATATCCCGAAACGACATTACCTATAGTATCAGATGCATCTTCCGATATTTTTAGCCGTCCATTAGATATTTCAAAATTTGGATTAATTTATGCCAGCGCGCAAAAAAATGTAGGTCCCGCAGGTGTAACGCTAGTTATTGTAAAGAAAGAATTACTTGGCAAAACCAATCGTGCCATTCCAACTATGTTGGATTATCGTGTGCAAATTGAAAAAGAATCGTCTTTTAATACCCCTCCTGTTTTCCCGATTTATGTATCTATGCTCAATTTGCGCTGGGTAAAAGCACAAGGTGGCATGGCAGCTATGGCAAAAAAGAATGCCCAAAAAGCTACTTTGATGTATGCTGCTATTGATAGGAATCCTTTGTTTGTATGCCCCGTAGAAAAAGAAGACCGTTCTATCATGAATGCTGTTTTTCGATTAAAAGATGAATCTTTAGAAGTTCCCTTTTTAAAATTATGTGCGGAAGCAGGTTGTAGCGGCGTAAAAGGACATCGCTCGGTAGGTGGTTTTCGTGCATCTATGTACAACGCCATGGACTTGGAAAGTGCACAGGTGTTAGCAGGCGTGATGGATGAATTTGCACAACGATATGGATAGCACTCATCAAAGTTAGATAACATGCTGATTTCTTCAACACCATTAAAGATTAATGGTCAACTCATTCCTGTAAAGATTTACAGCGAGCGCAGAGTAAATGCTCGTGCTGCATTAGGAAGAACACATTTTATTTTGCGCCTACCTCAAGGCTTGGCTAAACAGGAATTGAACAATCATTTGAGTTGGTTTGAAAAGTGGGTTACAGACGTGCTAGCAGCAAATCCAAAAATAAAAGAACAATTTGACCTCAAAGCATATAAAACAGCAGATACATTTAAAGTAGGTGACAGGACTTACGGGCTAGAAGTAAGTTACGAAGATAGGAAAACACATACCGCACAGTTGAAGCATGGCACTATCCATCTAAAATTGTGTAAAGAAGTCAATCCGCTTGATGTGGACAAGGCAACAAAACAACTTTTGAGTGCCATAGTAGCTCAAGATTTTCAAACCGAAATAGAACAGCGCGTACAAGTCCTCAACGCTTTACATTTTAACCAACCTATCAAAAAAGTTGTGTTGCGCTACAACCATTCCAAATGGGGCAGTTGCTCCTCATCGGGGGTGATAACGCTTTCCACAAGATTGCTTTTTGCGCCCAAAGCAGTCATTGATTATGTCATTATTCATGAATTAGCGCACTTACTGGAAATGAATCATTCCGACCGCTTTTGGAACATTGTAGAAGAAAGAATGCCCAATTATCGCCAGCACGAGCAATGGCTAAAAATAAACGGGCATTTATGTAGTTTTTAGTTTCTGTTCAAAGCAATAGCGCAAGAATACATCATCGCTTCTCTTTACTCGCTATAAAATACCACATCACTCCATAATGCTGTGCTGTTTTCACCTTACAAATCAAAGGCATTGACAGCCTTTTGAAATGGCACTTACTTCTTGTTCTCGCTGTTTTCACCTTACAAATCAAAGGCATTGACAGCAATACGTTTACTAAGTATTACAAACACATAGCTGTTTTCACCTTACAAATCAAAGGCATTGACAGCTACTCAGTTAAGAAATGCTGATGAAGATGGCTGTTTTCACCTTACAAATCAAAGGCATTGACAGCTATCCTAATTACACCTACACAAGAAACGTTGCTGTTTTCACCTTACAAATCAAAGGCATTGACAGCAGGAGGACGGTTTATTTCATGTCAAAACAGGCTGTTTTCACCTTACAAATCAAAGGCATTGACAGCAAAAGGAATGAATGGGTGGGTAAAGCATCCGCTGTTTTCACCTTACAAATCAAAGGCATTGACAGCGTATCAGAAAAGAATATAGCTAAGACAGTCGCTGTTTTCACCTTACAAATCAAAGGCATTGACAGCACATATGCTACAAGTCGCTGAAAAAAAGGGAGTTACCATGTTTTTCTGATTAAAAAAATGCCTCATAACAAGCTATGTTGAAGGTGAATGATCTATTTTTTTCAGTGCTGCTATCATTTTTTCGTATTGTTCCACAGCAATAGAAAAGAGTTGTTCACAAATTTTTCCTTTTTCTACCTGCTCTGATAGCTTTTCTGAATAAGGTATTTGGTTGTGTAGCGCACGATTTCTAAACTGTACAATTGTATCTTCTTCAAATGGTTGAAAAAACTCAGTACCATAAATACACTTAAAAACTGCTAACTGTGTTCTAAATTCTATGTATTTGTTACCTGTAATTTTTCCAGTCAAATTTTGTTCATGCTTTTCATAGAGCAGTTTTTCAAATTCATACACTTGCGCTGTCAGAAACTTCACACGATTATTATTATAATCATCTAGTTCTTGTACTA
>DAITMC010000306.1:0-3858 GCA_036835365.1 Saprospiraceae bacterium | reverse complement strand
CCTCTCAATGTCAAATCAAATGGGACAGTTTCTTTACCCAACTGCTTGTTTTTCAATAACAACAATGGATGCCTTCCCATTTCGATAGCTAAATTGGGATGTTTCACAATTTTGGGCATATTCGCACGTAAAGCCCTAGCGAGCATAGCCTTAGCATGAATTTCGTCAAAAACAGCAATTAAGGCTAGATAGTCAGACATCTGTGGAACGTAGGGGCGAAGCGTAGCACTCAAATCACGAAGGATACGATAGATTTCTCTTTTTTCTTCTGTAACAAGGTCAAAAATATCATTGTTAATCTCAATGACTTCTTCTGGTTCAATGAACGCTGTTTTACCCGTAGTGGACTCATCGTGAATAATTCCTCGTATCTTCCGCTTGTGTTCAGCAGGTACACTTAGCACTCGGCGAGCATTTCTAAAAGTTTCGACATTATCTGTTAGCCAACCTTTCTTGCGGTAGTCCCCGACAATACCTCTAAAAACTCGGTCTAATTCTCGCTCTTTTGAGCCTATCATTTTACGAATTTTTAGCAATTCTGGCGAAGCGTCAGGTTTGATGTTCCCCTCCTCATCAATCACTTTTTCAATTGCTTGAATTAAGCCTTGATCGAAAGAGTAGCCTTGAATGATTTTATACAGCATAGGGTATATTTTTTGACGTTCTAGATGAAAGAAAGTAAAAATATCATTCATTTGCCGAAGCACAATATTCACTTTACGCAATCCTTCCTCAGGCAAAACGTACCCCTCAATATTGAGCATCTGTAGTTCTTCCGTAATATCTTCGTAAGCTCTAGCAGGAAATCGATCTGCATAATCAACAGAGCGTTTATACTCCTGAACTTGCTTTAGTTTATGCTGAATGGCTTTAGCATCTTTAGATAGCTCTAATTGCTGTATGCGCTCTACGCCAAGCGATCCAAGACATTCAGATTCCAGCAACTTCAGTATTTTATCAAATTCTAATTTTTCGTACAAATCTTTCGGTTCACTTTGCATCACATTGTTTTTTCCGTCAAGACCAGAATTTGGGCATTATACACTTTCGGTTTCTCTAGCATGAACAACAAATCAGCGATAGAGTTCCAATTATTTAATACAAGAACAATAAACTCAGCCCTATTAGCATGATAAATTTAATCCCTTGACTAAGTTCATTAAAGTGCTTTGTTTGCTGTGCTTTCCATAAATATCCAAAAGAAATCAATAGTGGCAGTAAGACAGCAAATAGCAAATAGCTAAATTTAATATACAACTCATTTATCAGAAAAGGCTGCATGAAAATCACTAGGACAATAGCCAGTACTCCACCAAAAAGGAATGCTACCCACTTTGTTGCTTTAATGCCTACAATAATAGGTAATGTCTTGCATCCGTGCATTTTGTCGCCTACTATATCTTGTAAATCTTTTACTATTTCTCGATACATCGTAGAAAGTAGCGCAAATAGAACATACACTTTGAGTAAATAGGTCATTTCGGATGCAAGTATGGGATTAACTTGCTCAAACCGCTGAATAGCAGATTGTTCCGCCAGCCAGACAATGCCAGGTGTGAAAGCACAAAGCAGTGCAACGACTACGTTTCCAATCAATACTTGTTGCTTGAACCACTTAGAGTAAGCATAAAGCAATATAATAATGCCAAATCCAACGGATAAGAAATAAGTCTTTTGAAGGTAAATATCCAGAATAAGCGCAATTAAAAGCGCAGCTCCATTGAAAAAATAATAAGCTAGATAAGATTTTTCAATAGAGATAGAGCGATGAATCACCATTTTTTGAGGTTTATTAATTTGGTCTATATTGGCATCTAAAATATCGTTGATGATGTTCCCTGCTCCTGCAATAAGTATGGTGTAAAACATCAAACCTAAGAAACTCTGCTCGTTTAGATTTGTAGCTAATCCAGCAGCTACTAATTTAGGTCGTATAACCCAATATTGAACTACAATTTGAGTCAATCCTATGATGGCTAAATTGGGGTAACGAACTAAAGTGAGCCACGTTTTTAACGTCATAATTAATTATTGCCACTTGCCGTGCAAACGAAGCACTCGTTCAATAACATCTCTAGCGCAGCCTTCACCTCCGTTTTTATCTGAGATATAGCTACTAATTCTTAGGATTTCAGGTGCAGCATTTGCTGGACAGGTAGGCATGCCTACTCTCTTCATCACATCGTAATCAGGCAGGTCATCACCCATGTAAAGAATGGTTTCTGCTTCTATTTGATGTATAGCCAGAAAATCTTCAAAGGCTTCTATTTTATTTTCTATACCAGCATAAACATCAGAAATACCTAATCCCTTCAAACGGTCAATCACCCCCTTCGATCTACCACCTGTGATGATAGCCACTTTGTACCCCATATTTAACGCATGCCTGATAGCGTAGCCATCTCTAGTATTCATTTTGCGCAATAATTCACCTTTCTCTGTGATAATCAACTCACTATTAGTGAGTACCCCATCTACATCAAAAATGAAAGTATTGATGCTACTAAAAAGCTCTAAGTTATTCATGAGCAGTTGTATTATTTTTGATTATCGCGCCATTCATAGACCCATTTAGCTTGAATTTGCTCTAAATGCCCTTCGGTAGATTCTTCGCGCTTGCCTTCAAAACTAGGGATAGCCAGTATCCACTCTAATAGTTCTGTAAATCGGATGCGGTAAATATGGCTCTCTGTAAATTCGTCGCCGAATCGTTCGTAAAGTTTCATCGCAATATCTTCGTAATCTGTCCACTGAATTGGTAAATCATCAAGGTCTTGAAAAGCCATTATTATTATTTAGGTGATTAGAAAATTGTGTTTAGTTGTGTTTTTGCTGTAAAAAGAGGTACAACCTAATGCTCATGTCCAATAATTTTAGATTGGTCTGGAATGTGTACTTCCAAATAAGCATCTTCATCTTCAATTACGCATTGACAGCCCAACCTAGATTCTAGCTTAGGGTTAATGGCTCTATCAATGAAATCTTCCTCTCTATCTGATATTTCAGGTAGAAATTCATCCCCTTTTTGTATGTAAACGTGACAGGTGCTACAGGCACAAACCTCACCACAGTTGTGGTTGAGATGAATGTCGTTTTCTTCTGTGATTTCTACAATTTGCATCCCTGCATAGTTGCCAGTCACCGTTTTCGTTGGGATACGATTATCTTCAAAAGTAAATTTTACTGTTGCCATTTTTTTATTCCTTCATTTTCCACTTGGCAAGCGCATCAAAATGCAACTGCACTATCCACTGCTTTCCAATATCACGAAAACAAAACTTATTCCGATTGGTTGACCACTTCGCATAAGAATAGTCATATCTTTGTCATGCGCTGGCGAATGAAGTGATCTGCCAAGACTAATGCAGCCATTGCTTCTACAATAGGCACTGCTCTTGGCAATACGCAAGGGTCATGTCTGCCTTTGCCCACAATTTCTGCGTAGTTACCTTCTTCATCCACAGAATCTTGCGCTGGCACTATCGTAGCCACTGGCTTGAAAGCCACTTTAAAGTAAATATCCATTCCGTTAGAGATGCCACCTTGCACCCCACCAGAGTGGTTGGATTGTGTTTTGATGTTTCCTGCTTCGTTAACGAAAATATCATTATGAGCTGAACCACGCATTTTCACGCCTTCAAAACCAGAACCGTATTCAAAACCTTTACAAGCATTGATACTTAACATAGCTTTACCCAAATCAGCATGTAACTTATCGAATACCGGTTCTCCTAACCCCACGGGACAACCTTGTATCACACATTCTACAATCCCACCAATGGTATCGCCTTCTTTGCGCACCTGTTTGATAAGTGCTATCATTTTCTCTGCTACTTCTAAATCTGGACAGCGCACTGG
>DAITMC010000305.1:0-3871 GCA_036835365.1 Saprospiraceae bacterium | reverse complement strand
CCTATGGTTACTGGTGTACACCAACTTTTAAAAGGCACTTGAAGAAAAAAGGTATTATTCTTCCACGCTATGGCTTATTGGATGCCAATATTCAGTTAACGATTTATGCAAAAATGGGAATCCCTAGTGGGCTATCTTTAGAAGAGCAAGCTACGATAGCTACGCTACTGGAAAATTATTCTCTAGAAGTAGATTTACTCCTACCATATTACAAAAAGTTAAATATGTTCGATTTTGTTCAATTTTTGTGCTTGCAAAGGCAAGCTACAATGCCTAATTTTGTATCATCCTTTTATATCAGGATATTCATTCGATATTGATAATGCACTTCGATATTTTTTTTTGGTAAAAGACTGCTGCTACCGCTTTTTGTAGAGCAGGGGGTCAATTAATTTAACTTATTAAAATCTTACGAAGTCATGAAGAATATTAATTTTTTATTTCTTGTTTATGTAGTCGTTTTATCCATTTTTTCTTCCTGTGAAAGCACATTAAATCCAGCAAAGGAAGTAGATACTTTTGATACAAAAGTAGATAGGGTCACATTTTCTGAAAATGAGTATGATAGAATTTTAAGATTACAAAAGTGGGGAGAAATTACTCCAGAGCAGCGCTACTACCTATGGGTAGATAAGCTAAAACAAACGCTGACTAAACCGATATCCGAACAGCAGCGATTATTGATTGAACAATTAATTGCCGACCTTACTCCATCGTTATTCGATTACAATAATGTTCAATTTTCTTTAATATTAAAGTCATTAGAAGATAAATATTTACCAAAAGTTGAGGAATATTTTACATTTGATGAGCAAGTAAGAATTTTTGCTTCCCTTCTAGATTTTAATCCAACTCATTCAATATCAGAACTAAAGTTAAAGGATCGGCAGCTTTTAAACGATTCTGAGAATATAGTAGAATCTAGACGTGATTGTAATTGTAGATGGAGTTGCTGGCCAGAAGATGATTACGCTATATGTGGTCCTGGCGATTGTGCTCGTGGCTCACTTGGATGTGGTTTTCTTTGGCTTCAAGGTTGTTCTGGGGTGTGTAGATTCTTCAAAGGAGGATAATTTATTTCAAATTTGTATCGTAATTGAACCTATTTCAACTCTCTTTGAAAGGAATAAGATAAATTCGCTTCAAAGAGAGTTGATGTTACAATATATAATCTACTATTTATGAAAAAATACCAAGCAAATTTCATCCAAATAGGATTTGCCATCCTCTCTGTACCTGTTGTAGGCTTACTTGCGCTTTCCAATAACGCTCAATCAATTTCTATTTTTATTTGCCTATTATCATTACTCTTAGTAGGTTACTTTTTCAGAACATCATTTCCAAGCCCTTACAATAGTTATAAAAGACTGATTTTTGTTGCTGGAGCAGGATTGATATTTTATAACATTGTATTTTTTGTTTTTTTTCCTAACCATTCAGTGAGGATATTACTCATTTTCCCTATATTTTGGGGTTTGATAAGTTACTATGTGGGTATTCTTTCAGCATCAAGAGAAAAGCTACTTTATCTAATATTTCCTTTTTCAGCAGTCCTTTTAATTTACGCATTTAATATATATCCATACTATTTTGTTAAAAACTTCAATGATCGTGATAGCACTAAAACATCCCTAGAGGCACTTACATTCGATGCACTTAATGTATATACTTGCGATAGTATAAGCATAGAAAGAGAAGCTATTGAAGCACAATTTATTTTGGTAGAAAGCTGGAATGAGTATTGTGGAAACTGTCTTTCTGCTATGCGCGATTTACATCCTTTTTCAAAAGAACTAGAACGTAAATATGACTTTAACCACCTATATCTTTATCATCAAGTAGCACACTCTAAATTTACCAATCCATTAGAGGCTTGTAATTTTAAGTTACTGCCCTATCCCAATTTACCAGTTGCCATTAGCCAAGCAAATACTCCTGTATTATATAGTGCTCCTCATTTTTTATTGATTAACGCATCTGGAGAAATAGAATATTTGTTTTCAGGTTATAATTCTAGGTACAAAAGAAACTATGAAAAGATGATAAAAAATGTGCTAGAGAAAAAAGTCAATCTTTTAAAGGGCTAGATATGCGCTCTCCGAAAAGTTTTTATTTTTACTTATGCTTACTAGCAATGTCGAGGCAGAGTTTAGAGGAACATATGTAAGAGTTAAGACGAATACTGTTAATGGTGTGATAATTGGAACAGAAGCCATCGAAGGTACAAGAAAAAGTATCCGTTATCCAGACTTTCGTAAGATTGACTTATGTTATTATTGCTATGATGCTTGTAATAACTAATTGAAAAAATTTTAACTTATATCACAAAATTTAACAACAATGAAAAAAGTATCAATTATCACTGCGGCAATACTTTTTGCCATCAATAGTTTTGCTCAAGATATAGATAAACCTAGTTACATTAAGGCTTGGGTAGATAGCCTTAACAATATTAGTCCGGGGATAGTTTGGTTCAAGATGTCTCCTAACGATTCGTTAAAAATGCTTTATGTTTCGAAGGACGTGATTGATTACGATTTTGGTCTGATGTCAAAAGTAATGATTAAAAATGCAGAAGAAGAACTTCTAAATAGAGCAGAGCAATTAGCTTTAATAGAATTATGTGATCAGGTAGTACGTCCTGCACTTATTAATGCTAAAACTCGTGAGCAATATGATGAAGTAGTAAGAAAATACCCTGAGTTTTTCAGTGGTGATTTAGAACGTTTAGGCATTACACCAGAAATGCTAGAGCAAGTTCGGCAAGAACGCAAAGCATATTTTCAGCGTTCAGGCATTACATCAAGGATGTTAGAGCGTGTCAAGCAAGAACTTAAAGCAGAACAAAAGCAATAGTTATGTCAAGATAGCTTTATTTTAAAAAATTATGAAAAACACAATTTGCCTAATTTTTGTGCTCTTTTTGTGCAACATTAGTTTCGGTCAAAAAGACGACACTTATCTACAGAAACAGAAGGAAATTGTAAGCATTATAGATTTCTACTGCTCAAAAGGGTATCCTAATATGACGCTTGATAAAGCAGTTTTGGAGTATGATTTGGCGCACATTTACACCAAAGAAGAGGTACTTTCTATTGATGCCTCTAAGTTGAAAACCTGTTTTGAACACATACTTTCACAAACAGATAAAATGAGCAGACAATGGGAACTATACAAGCCTTTCTCCGAAGCTATTCGAGCCTCTAAAAACGATGAAGAGTTCTCAGAAAATCTAAGACGGCTTAAGGCTTTTGAAGAAAAACATGGAAAACAGGAGCGTATTCCTGCCATAAACTGGAACACGATGGAAGGGCAATCTTGCCAACAGTGGCAAGACTTAACGCTGACAGTCATGGCACGCGAAGCAAAGAAGAAAAAACAAGATTAAGTTGAATTTCAATAGGACAAGCATCTAGCAGTGGACTGCTGGTGTACGGGCTCGCCTTCAAAGGCGAGCTACTAAATTTTCAAAGCAACTTGCTTACTATTAGCTAGATAATCAGTTATCATACATTTGGCATCATAAGCCCAATTTTTATCCTAAAGTAAAACTTTAACTTTTTTGCTGTTGCTTCTACAGCAATTTTCATTTATTTTTGGAAATTGTACTAAAGTTGTTATGTCAGAGCAACGTCAAACATTTTTGGGTATATGATTAGTCAAAAAACTAGAGCGCAGATTGCTTATGCTTACGGATTTAGAGGAACAAGCACTTTCTCAAAGTACATACAAGATAATAATCTCGACCTACCATTCTATCGCTTGCTAGACCAAAACGCACAAATTGAGCTTTATGCTAAAATGGGGATTCCAAAAGGGCTAGAAGAAGAGGAAAAGTATGTTGTCTTATTGATGGTAATAGATTATTGTA
>DAITMC010000304.1:0-3915 GCA_036835365.1 Saprospiraceae bacterium | reverse complement strand
TCTTTGAAAGTACCATCTTGCTGATTGAGATAGAGGTAGTCCTGTTCATTATAATCGTTTGAGATATAAATATCCAACCAACCATCATTGTTAAAATCTTCAATGGTAATGCCCAAGCCAAATCCTAGCACATTACTTAAAATACCGGATTGTTCTGTTACATCCGTAAAGCGATCATTGTCATTGCGATAAAGTCGGTCGCCATAAATAGGATTATTTCGCTGCTTTAGGTTAGCAATTTGTCGGCTAAAGCCTGCAAATTCCTGTACGGAATGGTTTAGAACATACAAATCCAAATCGCCGTCCCTATCATAATCAAAAAAGGAGGCTTGTGTGGAATACCCAGGATCGTCAATGCCATATTGGGTCGCACTTTCTGTAAAGGTCAAATCTTTATTATTGATGAATAATAGATTTCGCCGAGCATCCAAGTCATTGGCTGCCGAGCGACAAACATAAATATCAAGCCAGCCATCGCCATTTACGTCAGCCATGGTTACGCCAGTGTTCCAAAGTCCTGCTGCGGCTACTTTTGCATCTTGTGCAATATTTTTAAATTTGAAATTCCCTTGATTGAGGTATAAATGGCTGGCTACCATATTACCAGTAAAGTAGATGTCGGTGAGTCCATCATTATTGATGTCGCCTACGGCAACACCACCGCCATTATAGAAATAGCCATAATTCAATACATTGAATTGTTCGGATTCTTGAAGTATATTTTTAAATGTGACGCCAGTTTTAGAAGCAGCTATTTCGTTGAAAAGCGTTTTTGAAGACTGTTTGCAGCCAGTTAACAAAACTGATAACAGTAGTAAGTTTGAGAACAAAAGGCGCATAAGTACAATAAGTTTGAGATTTGCAAAATAAAAAGAGACTAAACCCTTTAGGAGCTTAGCCTCTTGTAGTCAAGCTATTGCTTTTTTATTAAAACTAGTGTTCTAATTCTTAGCATCCCACCAAACTTTGGTGCTATTTTTATTACCACCTCTGCTGGTCAATTCTGGCAACTGTTGAGCGGTTTCTACTGCTGCTTTGTTATTGCTCAATTCGCCTGTAACGAAAGTCATTCTTCTAAAAATAGCATCAGCAGGTACATCTGGGTTTTCAGAAGCGACCAATGGATACATTTTAGGATAACCTGTTCTTCTGACTTCGGCAAAAGCCTCCCAACCATCCGGATATAGAGCAATCCACTTTTGAGTGATAATTTGCTCTAATTGTCGCTCTTTGCTACCATTGGCATCAAAAGCCACTGGAATATCTGTAGTTGCTGGAGAGTCTGCATCAGCTGCTTTTGGCGTTGCTGTGCTAGCAATATAAGCATCAATAGCTGCATCAGGCGCATTCAATCTATCTTTCATTGACATTCTAATACCTGTTTCATAAAGGTCTTTGGCTGTTCCACCCATATTCCATCCTTCTAATGCGCCTTCGGCACGCAAGAAGAAAGACTCTGCTGTGGTCATAACCAAAATTGGCGGGTTAGTACCACCTTTTGCCGGCGGCAACCAGCTTTGACCAACATCAGAGTTTTGAGCATTGATAGCTGGTATTTTATTCACTTTTTCTTGACCATTTCTCAACCCTTCATAAGGGGAGCCATCGCCATCTGTGTCGCCGCTAGCTGCTGGGCTGAAGTAAAAACCTACTCGAGGATCTTCATAACCCACTAGAATACTTTCCATTAAAGCACTCATACGAAACTCACCCCAGTTAGTAATTGTTGTGAATGGATTCATAGAGTTCAGGGTAGTTATCATATAGGCGTTGTCATCATTGGAATCCATTAAACCTCCTGCTACTGCTTTTTCTGCTTCTGATTTAGCCAATGCTGGATCAGCAAAACGAATACGCATAGCTAAACGCAAACGCAATGAATTAGCAAACTTTATCCATTTTTGAACTTGTCCATTGAAAATTTGGTCATTGCTTCCAAATACGTTTGTCTTGGAAGAACTTTTCAATGTGTTAATGGCAGCATCTAGTGTTGGGAAGAAACTTCTGTAAATTTCTTCTTGCGAATCGTATTTCACAGAGGTTTCACCATTACCAAATGCAGAGTAAATAACTGGTCCCCAGTAATCTGTAACTCTGTGATAGCCATATACTTTCCAGATTTTGGCAATTGCTTCTTCTTCTGCTAACTTGTTTTCTGTGGCAAAATCTTCCACAAATTTAATGGCAGGTGCTGCTTGACCATAAAAGGAACTCCAAGCCAAGTCAATCCAACGACCAACTTCTACATAGCGATCCGAATCGAAGTTAGCGGCAGTGGTTGCGAAATATTGACAATACAAATCAGAGAACAGGTTTTCTGCAATCTGGAATCGCCAGTGTAATCCATTTACAGTATTGTATTGCGCTTTAGCAAAACCTTGCCCTAGTAAGGATACATCTACCTTACTAGCAATGAGCGCATTTGGATTGGTATTAATTTCTTCAAAATTCTCTGTACATCCATTCAAAAGCCCTAAAGTAGCAAATAGGAGAACAAAGTGTTTTACTTTACTTATCATAATTAATTATTTTTAGTTAAATTCAAGATAATTTGTAAAATTATGCTTAAAATAGACAAATAGCACATCATAATTGTCAAAATTTAGCTATAAAATATTGAAAATGTGCTATTTGTGTGTTTATGTTAAATCTAAAAATCTAATCCTAAACTCACACCAAAAGAACGAGTAGTTGGTGGACCGAAAGACTGAAACCCTTCACCTGCCTTACCTGTCCCCACTAGTACTTCTGGGTCAATGTCAATAGCTGCATTGGATAAGAAAAATAAATTTCGACCGACCACTGAAATACGCGCTGCTGAAATGGGACTACCTGCTTTGAAAGGAATACGATAGCCCAGTACCAACTCTCTAAGCCTTGCATTAGAAGCATCTCTAGCAAATACTTCACCCACAGGTGCATTTCTACCGCCAACTTTTCTCCAGAATGCTTCTACGTCCATTGGTAAATTATTAGGTGTGCCGTCTTCTTTCACAGCTTGACCCCATTCTGAAAAGTCGCCTTGTCCAAATACCGCTCCACCTTCTCTACCTGCTAAGGTTTGAGTGGTTAGACCATCGGCATACAAAATGGCATTTGTCAATGAAGCGACGCTACCTCCTTGACGAATATCAATAAGGAAGCTAAAGAAGAAATCTTTGTAATTGATAGCGTTGCGAATACCACCTAACCAATCTGGGTTATAGTTAGCCACTAGTGTGGTTAAGCCTGAGGTAACTTGCGGCAAGCCATCTGTACCGACAATGATACGACCTTGATTATCTCTCGCAAATCCTCTGGAATAAACCTCACCAAATGGACGGCCTTGCTCAATGCGAAAAGCCCTCAAAAAATCTGAAGCCACTTGAATACTTGGTCGTTCATCATTAATCTCAATAACCGTACTTTCGTTTCTTGTGAAGTTAAACATAATTTCCCAATTGAAATCTTTCTTCTTGATAGGTACTAAGGTTAAAACTGCTTCTATCCCTTTGTTTTCTACATCTCCACCATTGGTAAAGAATTGCTCCGCACCTGAACCAACTGGTAATTCAATGGAAAATAATTGATTTTTAGAGTTGGTCTTGTAGTAAGCAATATCTAAGCCTAATCTATTTTTAAAGAAGCGAAGGTCTGCTCCCAAATCAATGGATACTGTTTCTTCTGGTAACAAACTTTGATTAGGAATGGTCGTGCTAATATCCAAAAAGCCATTTCTACCACCTGCACTTACAGAAGCTACTCGTAGCGTTTGAAACGGGTCGGTATCGTTACCTACTTGTGCCCAGTTACCTCTAACCTTCGCAAATGTTATAAAACTTGGTAAATCAACTAAGTCTGAAATAACAGCACTCAAGCCCACAGAAGGGTAGAAGAAAGACCAATTCTCTTTAGGTAAAGTAGAACTCCAGTCAT
>DAITMC010000303.1:0-3922 GCA_036835365.1 Saprospiraceae bacterium | reverse complement strand
AATGATATGATGAATGAACCTTCTAATGAAAACGATTAGAGACTAAAGGTGATAGCAAAAACAAGGACTACCAATATAATGCCGTACATAAAAATATTATAACAAATACTCAAGAATTTATATTTTTTAGCCAATACTTTACCTAGATAATATAAATCTTTCGTCATGGAGCTATATAAGAAATCATTATCTTTTATCATTTCTTTCATACCCCATTGATAATCTTCTAAAGTCATATTATAAAAATTACCAAAAAAAAGAAGATTGGCGCGCCTTTGTTCTATGTCTTCTCTTGTGAATTTTCCCTCTGTTACTTTTGGACGCGTAGAAAGCGTAGCAAAAATAATAGAAACCAAACAAACTAATAATAGTAAGAGCGTGGGTATAATTAATTTGGGGTTATCTATAAATTTGGGTACTAAAGTTGAGACGACAATAGAGGTAATAATTGCGTTGATACTCAACATGATATTAGCTTTATTATCTGCAATAGAACTTAAATTAATATGGGTCATGTAAGTCGTTCTGTACATTGTTTCTACGCCACGCCCTACCCCACTTTCTTTTGATTTATTTTTTTCTTTTGATTTATTTTCGTCTTTAACCTCTCCTTTATTGCGTTTTGCAATCTCTAATTCATCAGGATATAACTTTAATCTTCTTTTTCTAAGCTGGCGAATATGTTTTTGTTTTAAATCCTCAAATTGATTTCTAGCGACTTCTGTATAATATTCATGTTGTTGCATAAAATGCAATTCAAAATCGAACCATTCTTTTTCTGACATAATAATGCCTTGTGTAACAGCAAGTTCCTGTCTGAGCCGTCCACATTGATCCCAGTAGAGTAAACTTCCCAAATGGCTAACATCCGCATCGCAAAGGATTTGGTCAATTAATGTAGTAGGCGCAGAAGAGCGTTTTGTAGATAAGATAGCCTGCTCAACACGTTGAATGCTTATTTCGTCATAATTTTCCTTTTCCAAAAAATCCCGAGCTATTCTACTGCTGCGCTCTTCATGCCCTTTGTGTCCTTCACCGTAGCCCACATCGTGAAACCAAGCCGCTAATTGTAAAATTTCACATTCTTTTGCAGTTAAATCATAGCCTTCTGCTATGCCTAGCACAGCATCTGCCACGTTGCTGATATGCTCTAGACTGTGAAAAACATGCTCTTCAGAAAAATATTGCTGAACATAACTGCTGACATATTGCTCAACGTTGCGAATAAGTTCGTTTTCTTGATGTTCCATAGCTACAAGTTCATTTCAATTTATAAAGACCTAACTTACATTTATAATGAAATAAAAATATAAGCACACTCAGTATATTTATTTGTTAAATACTTGACTTAGTCTATTTGTTGATGCCAAAAATAGCTAATTACAAGAGGTGAACCATTCAACAAATTATTCTTTTTTTATTCATCTAACCTACCTGCCACCACAAATTCTTTTTGAAAAAACCCCGTTTTACCATCCGATTGAAAATATTCTACTTGAACAATATAAATGCCTATTCTAGCTTTCTTACCATCATCGAGTGTGCCGTCCCATTTAATAGTACCTTGTGTGGCAAGTAATTCACCTCTATTTAGTCGTTTTACCAATCTACCATTAGCATCGTATATGCGCGTATCGGCAATAAATCCTACTTCATCCAACTGATAATTTAGTAGTAAAAAATCCTGAAACCCATCCTCATCAGGCGATATAGTGGTGTATGGCAGTGTAAAAAGTGTTTCTATATTCTCATGGATAGGTAAAAACTGTGAATTTTGGTAAGTGGGTGTAGCAAAACCAACGGAAGCAGCAGCAGAATGCCAATTATTGCGGTCTTGAGTAGGTCGCTCAGGATTGATCCGTTCTAACGAAACCCCATTTTCATCGTCTAAAAGTGGATGATGAAAATCCTGATTATAGCTAAATTCATCTAAAATAACTTCCGCTTGTGCACCTGCCCGATACACCACCACTGTACCTTCTTTATCAGGATAGCCAGGCAAATCTGATGCTATAAATGCTTGCCCATTTTCTACATTATATCTACTCCTAATGTCTTCCACCGAAGGGGTGATCACGACATAAGATTGTGGAAAAAGCAAATACCCTTGCCGCACTGGCTTTACTTCAGCAATAAAAGTACCTTGACGGTTTGCCATTATAAATTGACCTACATCTAATATTTTATTGGAACGATTATACAATTCTACAAAATCACTCCCGCCAGTTTCTGGATTAAACAGTACCTCATTAATAATCACATCCATTGGTGCGGCAACATCGGGAATAGCGAACTCCACAAAGCTATTATTTTCAATCATATTCCCCTGACAATCTGTAATATTTGAACCTAAATTAATGCGAAAGATTTTATTCGCAGGAATATTATTGGCAAATTCTATCAGGACGGTGTTAAAAAGTGGAGGCTCTGCCAAAGCACTTTTTAAGGATATGCCTTCAACAGTATAGTTGTTCACATCGGCAATTGTATTGGGGTCAACTGCCTCATCAAAAAATAATCGAACTTTGGTAGCGTCTATCAAGAGCGCACGCACTACCCCGTTGAAAGTTTGGTCAGGCGCAACATTCCAAACAGCGTTTCGATTACCAGGTGTTCCACCGTTACCGTTTTGAGCGGCTTGCCAATTAGCACCATCAACATTACAAAAATCGTCTGGATTAATCATTTCCAAACTCCAACCGCCATCTCTTTTACTGTTGTCTTTGTACCAATTAATGGTATAGCTCACCGTATGGATGATTGTGCCATTGGGGGACAAAAGTGCTAAATCATCCTCTCCATTCACAAGCGTAGGAAAGTCGCTAAGTCCTAAATTATTATTACTGAACAAATTTTGTTCGCCTTTATAAATCACTACATATTGACCGGGCAAAAGTACATAGTCAGGTAAACTCACTTCTTTTCTAGGGTTAGAAAACAAGAAGCCTTTAAGGTTGAATACCTTTTTGCTTCTGTTGTACAGTTCTACGTACTCCACATCAGGTAAACCTACTGTTGGCGAGGGGTCTGCCATTATTTCTGTGATAAGTATGTCATAGGGCGCAGGCGATTCAAATTGTAAAAATTCAAACGTACGACTAGCGCGCACTAGATTATTGCCCGCAACATCTCGAATATTAGCAATTGTAATGGTGTAGGTTTCTAGGTTAGTAAAATCTGGAGTAACCTCAAGAATAAGCGAATTAGCATTTCCCAATCTAATTTGGTTAATTGTTCGAGTGGGTTCAATCTGAAAATCGTTAACGTTGGTATTAAGTTCAATAGGCTCATCAAAAACAAGCTCTAACGTATTAGCATCCAAAGGATTAGTAGCTAAAAATTGAGGAGGGACATCATCTGTTTGTGTATCAATAATGAAATCATCAAACAAGAATTTATCACTTCGAGTGGCTGTGTAAATACATTCCAAGCCAAAGAAACTACCTGTATTGTAAGTATTGTCTATCGCTATTGCTTCTTCAACAAAGTTCCTATCTCCTTCATAATCAACTGATAGTGTCCATAAACCCTGTACGTCGCGAGTGATGCGTACCCTGGCTATGACGGGAGCATTCGCAACGGCACCTGCTGTACCTGAAAAAATGAGCGTTCGGCGAGTGCCATCCTGACGATAAAATTCAATGGCATCTTGATCGCCTGAAATACCGCCTACTTTTAACCAATACCCATTAAATCCTTGACTAAAATCGGCTTTGTCTGAAGAAAGAATCATGTTGGCATAGTTGGTAGCGGACGGAGCAAAATCCATAATAAGCCAAAATTCCCAAATCGTACTACCCAAAATAGGGACTAAGGTTGACAAGCGCGCTGGTGAAGTGGCGCTGGCATCATTGAGTTGCAATCTTTCATTGTTGTCCACCACAAATTTTTCAATGTCGCCTTGCCAACGATTGGCTAAATT
>DAITMC010000302.1:0-3933 GCA_036835365.1 Saprospiraceae bacterium | reverse complement strand
TAGAAGAAGAAATGTTTAGGTTTCAAGGCATTAAAGCCACCGATAGCCGTTTAGGAAGATTGCGAAAATTGAATCAACTGACTTCGCTCAAAAACAAGATTATCCGCTTCATCAACACTCAATTTTCTACTTCAAATAATCAACCATTAGCCGTATATAAAGAACTGGCAGCACTGTCCACAGAATTATTAGAAACAATTGAATTAGACGATGAAATGTTTGATGAATTGACTAGTCCAGAAGTAGAGCAAGCATTCAGTCAGTCAGAAGATAGTTACATCATCTTTGTCATTCGCTATTTAGAAAGCAAAACGCAAAACCTCAGAAATACCTTACTTTCCGACTTAGGCGTTGATGGTCAAATAGATAGCTCCTTAATGGTTTACTTTCGAGTAGGCGCTTTTTTGAAAAATCGCAGCGGTGGACGACCCATACATGTTGAAAATTTTGACACCTATGCCCCAGAGCAATACATGGAGATTTCTCGATTCGCCAACCCACTTTCAGAGGCAGAAAAAGAAGCCTTAAATTTGAATAAGCGATTGCACGATAGCTTACAGATGAACACTCAAACGCTTTCTGGGCATATGAAAAGCGTGTTTTCGAGTAGATTTAACGCATTATTCCCGCAATCGGATGATTCGAGATTACGTTTGCGTAAAACTTTCAACAACTCGCTAACAAAACTCAATAGCGACGCCACAACAAAGCCCGCCGCTGGAGTGCTATTGGACAACGAATTGAATATTGAGCGAGTGGGTAGAACCTATCAACTTGTGAAAAATAGCTTCGACGAATTTCAAAGGGTCTTTCCCAATGGGCTTTTCAAGGAAAATACATTAGAAAACACCTTAAATGAACTTGAATCGCTGCTTAATTTAGCTTATCGAAAGTATGTAGAAGATGTAAGTTTATACCAACAAAATGTGAATATACGTTCCTTCGCAGGCACAACGCCAGGACTTTTTGAGTTGAGGCAAGTAGATACCGCTTACAGCGACTACATCAAGATAACGAATGAAGTCATTAATGGCATTCGCACTGTTTTTAGTGAAGTGCAACAGTTAATCACGCCTTTCCGAAAAACCTATGTGCAAAACGAAGAACTCACAGAAGCCATTCGCCGATTCACCGTAGGTGAAATCCCTGAATCAGGCTTTATTGAACTCAAGTACATTGGCGAACGCAAAATGGGGGATGAAATTCTTATCAAAGCGGTACTAGAGCGAGGCAAAACTCGCCAAAACCGCAACTTTGAGCAAAAAGAAATCTTTAGACGCTACATCACTATTACCCGAATAGCGGCACATTTTAGAATGAGTGGCTCACTTGTATTGGCTAACCCTTACAATCGAGAAAGCAACAGTAAAATCGCATTAGATAATCAATTCCAATTTGCGCCCACTTATGGTGTCATGATGAAATGGGGCAGTAGAAAAAGTAAATTTTATAACGAAGTAATTAGTTTGGGACTTGGGTTAAGTTTTTCTTCCCCCGATTTCAACTTGGATGGAACGCCAGAATTTGGCACAGGTATGATGATAACTGCCTTCAGAGATATCTTGAGTGCGGGCTGGGGCTGGAATTTTGGAGTGGACGCTCCCTATGGATTTGTTGGATTCAACATACCTTTTACCATAGGAGGGTTGCCTTCTACTTCCACTAGCGCAGGATTTATTGATAATTAATGTTGAAAAGCTCACGCTAACAACTTAAAACTACGCCGATGCAGAACAGTTACACCGTACTTAGCAATAGCTCTCCGATGCGCTTTAGTGGGGTAGCCTTTATTGTGTTGCCAATCATAATCAGGGAATTGCTTAGCCGCATTCAACATCCATTCATCGCGATGTGTTTTTGCTAAAATAGAAGCGGCTGCGATGCTTTGATACAAACTATCTCCTTTCACGATGCAAGTGTGTGGAATATCTAAATAGGATGCAAATTGGTTACCATCAATTAATAGCTGCTCTGGGCGAATGGTTAATTGCTCAATTGCCCTGTGCATGGCTAAAAAAGAAGCATTTAAGATATTTATCTTGTCAATTTCAGCCGCAGAAACTTCGCCTACCGCCCATGCCATAGCTTCATTTTCGATAACCACCCGCAATTCGTTCCGCTGCTGTTCTGTCAGTTGCTTGGAATCGTTGAGTAATGGATGCGTAAAATTTTGAGGTAAAATTACCGCAGCAGCAAAGACTGAACCTGCCAAACAACCACGTCCTGCTTCATCGCAGCCCGCTTCTATCAGATTTTCCATCAAAAATGGGCGCAACGTAGGAGCATCCAATGTTTTTCTCATCTTGTTTTCATTTTTAATCCAATATCAGGTGTAAATATAAGTCTGTATTGTTTACTTGTTTTGACGTATGGTTCAATGGAAGATAATGGTAACTTGAGCCAGCGAAAAAAATTAAGCACTAACATCAGTATTTCGACTTTCAACTGCCTTTGTGGTGTACCAAAGCATAAAACGCATCCATTAAAATGGGTTCTTTTTGTTTTATCCTAGAAATTTGTCATATTTTTTACACAACCAAATGATTTATTGAATAGTAACGTTTTTTTAAGGAACAAAAGTTCGATGCCATGTAATTACAGCAGTAAACATAACTTGACAGATAGGTTTTGTACAACTTATCTTATCAACTAACAGGCCATTAGTCAAAATAAAAATTTTCTTCTTTTCAATAAGTCATTATTAAAATTTGTAATTATGAAAACTATATTCTTTTTTTCCGTTCTTTTTATTAGTGCTATTCATTTTGCTTTTGGTCAAGATGATATCACCGTTGGCACTAAAGTATCCGATATTGTTATCACGGATTACATTAGCGACAATGCTAAAGGTATAGAATTGAATAGTAAATTCAAAGTGCTAGAATTTTGGGCGACCTGGTGTGCGCCCTGTTTAGCGGCGGTGCCACACATGAATAAACTTCAGTCGGAATTCAGCGATCGCAAAAATCTGATTTTCTTGTCTATCACTTATGAAACCCCTGAAAAGGTGCAACGAACGATAGAGCGAATCCATTTTGAAACGCCTGTGGTAAGCGATCAAACTAAAGCAACCCATCGCAATTTGGGCGTGGAGCAATACGGCTATGTAGCTGTACCGCAAACCATTCTTCTTGATGATAATAACATCATTCGATGGATAGGAATTCCAGAAGAATTGACCGCTGACCTACTCAACGATTTTATCAATAGGAAAGAAATTGCACAAAATGAGGCAGCAGAAGATATGGAAGAAAGTGATGAGCCAAGCACACTGTCATCTACGATGATGAATCTACTAGGTAATAGGCAGGTAAAAGATGCCTTTGTAATTGCTCAATCGGAAGCAGCAGATGAACAGTATAGTATGTTTGCTATTAGAATGGGCAAATACTTTACTTTTAAAGACAACTTGAGTAATATTTTGGCAACGCTCAATCAGTTGGAAGCATATCAAATCATACTTCCTGCTGAATTACAAGAAGAAAAATTTAATTTGGCGTACAAGTCTGCTAATATCAACCCTAAGAACTTTAGCAAGGAATTAGAAGAGGTAGAAAGGCAGAAAATAAAATCAAACGTCCTATCCGCTTTAAAACTGACAGAAACAAGTATTATCAAAGAAACAGAAGTGTATCGCATCCAAGTTTTCGATAAAACTAAACTTGTGGTAAGCGATCCAGAAGAGCAGATGACTCATGTTAGTACAAACGATACGCATTCAGTACTGCAAAACGTTAGTTTTGACTTACTAGCAAAATCGCTTTCCGAAAAAAATGATTTCATTATTATCAACGAAAAAGCAATAGAGGGTAACTTCGATTTCCTACTTCAAATAACAGGCAATTATCAAGATTTAATCAAAGAACTTGCTAATTATGGTCTGTTGCTAGTAAAGACTAAGCGAAACATTGATTATTTGGTTTACGAGCAGCA
>DAITMC010000301.1:0-3933 GCA_036835365.1 Saprospiraceae bacterium | reverse complement strand
TGCAAATCCATTGGGGAAAGCAAGCGCTCGCCTCGGTGCGTCCTGAGTTGAAAAGCACTAGTCAACGAAACTTCATCATACCCATCCATGGCATAAACAATCGCAAATTGCTTATTCGATTGCTGCAAAATATAGTGATACATCCTTGCCAATTCTAAACTAAAGACACCAAATAATTGATACGTGGGTTGTGCAGGATTAACTAATGGACCGAGCATATTAAAAAACGTCTTGACTTTCAACTGTTTACGCACAGGAACAACGGCTTTCATGGCTGGATGAAACAAAGGCGCATGAAAGAAGCAAATGTTGGCACGGTCTAACTGTCGAAGTAGTTGGTCGCGCTGATTAGTGAACTCATACCCTAAATGCAACAATACATCCGAAGAGCCGCTAGCAGAAGACGAAGCATAGCTGCCATGCTTGGTTACAGGATATCCTGCACCGGCTACAACGAAAGCAGAAAGTGTGGAAATATTGAAGGTATCTTTTCCATCGCCTCCTGTACCAACAATGTCTATGGTGTGGCGACCTTCTAAGTCAATTTTAATGCAAAGTTCTAATAGTGCATCTCTAAAGCCTTGTAATTCTTCCAATGTGATAGGGCGCATCATAAAAACCGTCAGGAAAGAGGCAATTTGAATATCGTTGTATTTTTGTTCAGCAATATCAAAGAAAATGCGCTTAGCTTCCGTTCTTGTCAGTTGCTTATGTTGGTAAAGTTCGTTTAATATAGCTTTCATGTTGTTTATATTGTGGTGGTGCGTGTTTGTACAGAATTGACTGATTTATTCCATTTCTGCTGACAGTGAGTCAAAAAATTAGATAGCATTTCCATACCAAATTCAGTCATAATGGATTCAGGATGAAACTGAATACCGCGCACGTCATGATGTGCATGTCGAATGCCCATGATAAATCCTTTTTCATCTTCTGCTGTGATAATCAAATCATTAGGCAAATTTTCTTTCTGCACTACCCACGAATGGTAGCGACCGCCAATGAAGCGTTCGGGCAAGCCCTTGAAAAGTAATTCTTCGTTGTCTTTTACCAAAATAGGCGTTTCGATGCCGTGCAACACATCATCTAGGTTGTAAATTTTGCCACCAAAAGCCTCGCCAATTGCTTGATGACCAAGACAAACGCCTATAATCGACTTGCTGGGCGCATACTGGCGAATGAGTTGCGGCATGATGCCTGCTTCTGAAGGTACTCCTGGACCAGGCGAAAGCACAATGATATCGTAATTCGCTACCTCATCCAATCCAATTTGGTCGTTGCGAAAGACATCCACTTTTTGGTCTAAAATTTCTTGGATGTATTGCACCAAATTGTAGGTAAAACTATCATAATTATCAAGCACCAGTATTTTCATGCGTTGTAAAGTCTTTTTTAATTGTTTTTTTCATGTGCCTCGTCAATAGCTTTCATCAAGGCAGCTAATTTATTTTGTACTTCTTGCACTTCGTTGTCTTCATCACTTTTGAATACAATACCTCCACCTGCTTGAAAGTACAACGTATTATCCTGACTCAAAAAAGAACGAATCAAAATGGCTTGATTCATATTGCCATTAAATTCAATGAATCCAATTGCTCCACCATAATAGCTGCGGTTTTGGTTTTCGTACTCGTTAATCAGTTGAATGGCTTTGTATTTGGGCGCACCCGAAAGTGTACCTGCTGGAAAGGTGTCGCCAAATATTTGTATTGGATTCGAGCCTTCAGGCAAATGTCCTTTCACTGTTGAGACAATATGAATGACATGGCTAAAATACTCTAGCTCCTTTAATTTTTCAATTTCTACTTTTTCTGCATGCCTTCCTAAGTCATTTCTTGCCAAATCTACTAACATGGTATGTTCTGCAATCTCTTTAGGGTCATTCAACAGCATTACACCTAAGGCTTTATCTTTCAATTCATTGCCTGTTCGGCGATAAGTGCCTGCAATCGGGTTTACCTTTGCTACATTGCCTTCAATAATCATTTGCGCTTCAGGAGAAGATCCAAATATTTTGAAATTCCCTAAATCAAAGAAGAACAAATAAGGTGAAGGGTTGATGCGCCGCAAAGCACGATAAACATTAAACTCATCGCCAATAAACGATTGCCGAAATTGACGGGAGAGCACAATTTGAAACAAATCCCCAATTTTGCAATGGTGTTTACCTTTGCGAATCAACTCCCGATGTTCTTGGTCAGTAAGGTTACTTTCTTTTTCCCCTACCTTCTGAAAATGATAAGTGCTGAAAGTTTGCTTTGCCACTAGCGTCTCAATCAAGTCAAAACTAGGTGTTTCGCCTGCTAAAAAATTTTGCACCACATACACTAACTGGCGCGGATGATCGGTAACTATCACGTAGCGATAAAGCGCATAATTGAGGTCGGGAATATCCATTTTACGCTTAGCCTCATCAAATTGAAGAGTATCGAAATATTGCACACTATCAAAAGTAGAATAGCCGAAGAAGCCGTTTACGACATGCTCATTACTGCTGGGTTCAACTTCAAATTGACGAATGAATGCTTGGAACATATCAGATACTTCAAGCGGATGCTCTAATGGATGATGTTCGTATTGATGATAAGGCAATTCCTTGCGCACCATGCCGCGTTGCACTTGAAAAGAAGCAATAGGATCAAGTGCGATAATAGAGCGCGCATTTTTAGGATTCAAATGGATATTACTTTCCAATAAAATGGGATTCAAAAAATGGTCGCGGAGTTTTAAATACAAACTAATTGGTGTATCAAATTCCACAGTATGCTCAATGCAAGCTGTTTTTATTGCAATTTTTTTCGACATGGATAGGTGTATAGTCAGGTTTCTAACGCCCTAACAGCAGTAGAAACCTGAGTTTTTATTAAGCCTTCTGGTACATTACTTCTTTCACTGCTTTGATAATTTTAGTTGGGTTTGGCATGTAAGCCTCCACCAATGTTGGAGCATATCCTAGTGAAGTATCAGCAGCGTTAATACGCAAAATAGGGGCATCCAAGTAATCGAAAGCATACTTTTGTATAGCATAGGCTACTTCGCTAGAGATACCTGCCAGTGGCCAAGACTCATCAATAACCACTAAACGATTGGTTTTTTTGACAGATTCTACGATAGTGGCGTAATCTATTGGTCGCACTGTTCTCAAATCAATTACTTCAGCAGAAATGCCCTCTTTTTCAAGTTCTGCCGCTGCATCTAGGGCTTCCAACACCATTTTATTGAAGGAAACTAGGGTAACATCGCTTCCTTTACGACGATAGGCGGCTTTACCAATCGGAATAATGTGGTCTTGACCTTCCACAATAATCGAGCCATCGGCTTTCCAAACTTTTTGAGAAGGTGGGAAGAAATAGGTGCGCTCCCCATTATCGCCTTGATGCAACTCCAGCGAGTACATCATTTCTGATTCCATCACACATATAGGGTCATTATCTCGAATGGCGGCTTTGAGCAGTCCCTTAGCATCCGCAGGGTCAATGCAAGAGATGACTTTTAAACCTGGCACATTTGCCATCCAACTTTCAAAAGTTTGAGAGTGTTGCTGTGCCAACTGACCTGCCGCACCCGAGGGACCTCTAAACACGATAGGGCAGTTAAACTGTCCAGCCGATTGAGAAAGCGTTTTGGCAGCATTGTTCACAATTTGGTCAAAAGCAAGCACCGCAAAGTTCCACGTCATAAATTCTATAATCGGACGCAAACCGTTCATAGCTGCCCCTACACCAATTCCTGCAAAGCCTAGCTCTGCAATAGGGGTATCAATTACGCGCTTTTCTCCAAATTCATCTAGCATCCCCTTGCTTACCTTGTATGCGCCATTGTACTCTGCCACTTCTTCACCCATCAAGAAAATATTTTCATCCTTGCGCATTTCTTCACTCATTGCCTCGTTTAGCGCATCGCGCAATGCTAATTTTATCGCCATAATTATTC
>DAITMC010000300.1:0-3970 GCA_036835365.1 Saprospiraceae bacterium | reverse complement strand
TATTAAACGATTTGCAACCAAAAAGAACCACCATGCCGCTCCACACCATCTAAATTTGGATGTTCCCAAATAGGGGCAATAGTTGCACTTAGCTCACTGTCTTCGCTGATGAAATAATTAGGGAGTAATACGTGATACCTTTTGGGATTGGCAAGTAAAAAGGCAGCCAACATATATTGCTCCGAATAGAACCTATCGCACATAAATTGTGGATAATCGTAGGGCAGATAAATATCGTGCAGATGTACCACTACGCCCGACTGAAGGTGGGGGAGTACATCGAGAAAAAAAGCCGTAGCATCTGAATTGGGCAACACTCGATGGGAATTATCTATAAATAGTATATCATTTTTTTCTAAATGGAGTAGAAAATTGTAGTCTATATTTTCAAATGGACTTCTAATAACATGATGAACCATGTGGTCAATTTCTCGACGAGGTGCTGGGTCAATAGAAGTGATTTTAGTAGAAAGTTGGTGGTCTTTTATACTTTTTACAGCTACTTTTGTTGAATTCCCTGAACCAACCTCTACATAGTGCTTAGGTTGAAAATGTTGTACCATGCCATAGAGGGCAATAATGTCTAAACCAGGTAGAAAATGATTGTTCCAACAGGGAAGTGTGTCTTCTGTATTGCCCTGACATTTTTCTATTTGATGAATAAAAACAGTGGTGTCTAAAAAATTGGATAAAATTTGTTGGTAAGCCGCTCTATTTTGATTGATGATATGATAAAGTGCTTGATGAGGGGCTTGCCCGTAGCCGTAGCGTGGTTGAAATTGTACTGGATATTCTAAAAAAAGCGATTGATAACGAGGGGAAAAGAATTTATAAAGCGATTTTATCATCTTGAGTTGTGTTGAGTAACATTCACACAACGAAAGTACAAGTTTATTTAAAAACTAGAAAGATTAGCGTTTAAATATACATTTTTTGGCTTCTTTGAATCAACTCTTGACGTACGGTTTTGCCGATTGTTTTATATTGTGCCAGACCACCATACTGATGATAAAGCTGAATAGTACCAATGCTTATGATGAGAATAGAAGTAGGAAAAAGGTAAATGAGCGCAGTTAGAAAAGACGATTGAATGTGAGTTCCCAACCATCCTATCAGGAGCCAGATAGGCGAACTCAGCGCAAGCACGATTAAACAATTATATTTGTGATGTATTTTTTTTCCCTCAAGCTGCCATTTGATATATAGCTGCTCCAGATAGTGCGTATCAAAATACGCCATATCAAATTGTTGGATTAAATTTAATTCATTGTTATATCGTTTTTCTAGTTTTGATAGAAAACGCTCCATTTGCTTGTCATTCATAACTTGGGAATTGAGTTACTGGCTGCTTTCTTACATAACGAAAAATAAGTATAGGAGTTACACTTTTTGAAGTACAAAATTTTCCGATTCAAGCTGTTTTTCGTGAAGGTGAGCTAATAAATTACTTATTGGAGCTAATTTTCCATCTTTTTGGATACAAAAAATGCTATATCCAAATGTTTGAAGGTATTTAACGGCTTCTTGATGTTCTGCTTGGTTAAGGAGCGAAAATTCTATAATAATACGGGGTTGTGCAAAGGTCAAATAGTGACGCATTCCTTTTAATGCTTTTATTTCTGCGCCTTCGATATCCATTTTTATTACGTTCGGATGTAAACCTGTTGTTTGAAAAAAAGAATCTAGGGTAGTGGCTTGCACTTGTACTGGCTTTGGCTGCTCCTGTTTAAACCAATCTTCATTTTTAAACTGCTCTACATTCAACGTATTATATTCAGAATAAGCGGTTGGAAATTCATAGAACGTGATGATTTCTTTTTGTTGACTAGCGGCTAATGGATGAATTTGTATATTTTTTATGGCATCTGCATTGACTTTGAGCAATTCAAAATTATTGGGCGAAGGCTCTAACGCTGCCACTTTTCCACTATCAGTCACCAAATCGGCTGCTAAGAGGGTAAAGTATCCAAAATGCGCTCCTACATCTATAAAGGTGTGATTTTCAGCTAAATTTAATACCAACCATTTGGCTAATCTAATCTCAGAATCATGCGACTTTGCTCCCAATAGATAAATATCCATGCCAGCAGGCAATAGAACGTTCATAGTTGCCCCAAAAAAGGTATTAGCCTTTTGTAAACTTGTTTTATGAGTTATAGGATAAATAATTTCTTTCCAAAGTATGCCCTTAGTGTAACGTAAAGGGCTGTTTATCAATCGTTCTAGCTTAATAGCTTTGGCTAGGCGATCAATTTTGTTCAGTTGTTCTATCTTTTCTTTTATCGTCATGAATGCTTTCGGATTGATTGCTCAAATCAAGGTTTACCAATATGGCCATACAAATAAAGAAAAAAGCGCCGACTTTATCGGTTTCAATTAAGTCATTCATTGTTTGGACACTACATATAATGAGGAATGCGAAAAAGGCAGCGATTATAAAAGTACGTCTTATTTTATTTTTAGTCTGATAATAAATAACTTGGCTTTTCCATAATACGTAAGTACAGAGTAATAAAAAGATAAATAAACCTATCATGCCTTGCTCTACGGCGACCATTAAATAATAATTGTGAATGCCTGATTGCTCGGGATTATCACTGACATAAGTACGGAAGCTATTGATGGTAAAAGGCTGATAAAAACTGTAAAAATTGCCTGGACCAAAGCCTAGTAATGGTTTTTCTTTTATCATAAAAAATGCGGCTACCCAGCGATGAAAGCGCTCCATAGTCGAAATATCCTCCAGATTGTAAGTCGCTTCTAAAAGATTATTAAATTCTGTATGCGTGATAGTGCGTTCATAATTGGGAGCATATGCTAAGTATTTATTTTGATTTGCCAAAAAAATAATACCGATGCTTATACTTAATATACCTGCAACAATAGCCATGGGTATTAACTTTAATCGAAGAATTAAGTAACTAATAGGCATGAGGAGTAATGCGACATAAGCAGCACGGGTGTAGGAAAAGTAAATAGATACCAGCAAAAAGATAATACTAATAATGAGTAGCCATTTTATTTTTGGCTGTTCCCAATACCAATAAAGGGCAGACCAAACAAAGGGGAAAAAAATAACCATTAAACAGGCATAAATTACATGATTTCTATAAAATGGATGTAATACTTTATAAATATCTTCAAATGAAAATCCGTATGGAGCATGTCCTAAATTCACGTAAATTAAGGTGAGGAGTAATGGAATGAGTATCCACCAGAAGGCTGTTTTTATTTGTTTTTCTTGTCTGAATAAACTGCCTGCAAAAAAATAAAATACAATAATATACCAAGTTTTAGCAAGCAAATATTTGGTAGAAAATATAATTTGACTCGAAGTAATAGTCGTAATTGCAATCCATGAAAAATGCAATAGGAGTAGCAACGTAATGGGGTGTTTTAGAAATCGTGCTTCTACGATATTTTGCTCATATGCAAGAAGAAATAGAAAGACTAACATTAAACCTATGATGATGGGTTCTGTAGGTAAATCAGTAGCTAAGCCATTGGGGAAATAAAATTCTGTAGAAAGTGGTAAACAAGCGAGCATTAAGAGATAAACCGTTCTGTAATCTGCGATGGTAGTGTAAGCCAATAAAAATATTAGTGGAATAGCCGCCAATAAATAGATTTCCGTAGCTATAGCGAGCAGCAGGCTGGCAATAGTGATGCTACCAAAAATAATTTGCAAAGTTGGAAAGGCTAAATATTTTTTCAAATGTTCAATTTTTTATCTGTTATAGTGGTTAAAAAAATTATTCCCGTTAAAACAAAAGTAAACGCAAACTATTTACTTTTAAAATTTGATACCTAAATTATTGGTTAAGCAGTACTATTTATGTCTCAAGTTTATTTTCGCAGTGTAGCATAGCAAAGATATGACAAACAATAAATGGACATTAGAAATTATTTGGTGGATATTTACTTTTTTGCTAACTATTGGCATCCTCCTTCCTATTCTTTCTGTAAGCAG
>DAITMC010000299.1:3548-4001 GCA_036835365.1 Saprospiraceae bacterium | reverse complement strand
CCCGCATTCACGGCGGGCGACCAACTACCGTCCTCTTGCAAAGTGCTGTACCAAATCTCGGATGGGTCTTCAACTCCACCCACATTTTGAGGATGCTTAAACCTATTGAAATACAATGTTTTCCCGTCATTAGACAGCACTGGATTGGCTTCAAAATACTTGCTGTTTACATTTACGCCCAATGTCTCTTGAGGTGTGTAGACTTCAAATTGTGCTTTTACAGTCAAAGCTGATAGTGCAAGACACCCAACGATACTATAAAATGGTATTCTGCTCATGCTTTTTTGATTCATTTCGATATTGGAAACTTTGGAACAGTGTTCCATGTACTAAAAACTAACTACAAAGCTAATTATTGTAGGCTATTTAAGCCCATTTTGCGGCAATTATTAAGCCATGCTTTATCTCTGTGTTGTTCATTTTATGGTACTTACACAATATTTAATTTAATTT
>DAITMC010000299.1:968-3538 GCA_036835365.1 Saprospiraceae bacterium | reverse complement strand
CGATGAACTTGATTTGGTACAACCCGGATACAAAAGCATATCAGTTTGGTGATAAGATGAATTACCAAAAACTTGTTGCTAATAGTAATTATCCTGAGAGGTTTACGTTAGTCAGCAAATTGGCAGATACGAATCAAAAGATTGTAATTAAAATTATTGACACCTTAAACTTGGCGATTTCAAGTAGGTAGGAGATAATTAAAGATAATTTTGGCAGACGGCCAATCTTTCCATAGCTGGTTGAGGAGGGTGTCCGAAAAGTCGAGACACCCTTTTTTTATTGTTGATTTTCTCTAAAATTATTATCTTAGAGTTGCACAAAATACAACAATGGCTAAGGTAGTTTTTAAAAATCAGACTGGCAATTGTCCAGAATTGTTTCCAGCAAACATTTTCGATAGAATAGCGGATAATCACCCTGTTCGATTAGTGGATACAGTAGTTAACTCTTTGGATATCAGCGATATTATAAAGAAGTACAAGGGAGGTGGTACATCAGCCTATCATCCACGAATGATGATTAAATTGCTATTCTACAGCTATTTATCCAATGTGTATTCATGCAGGAAAATAGCCAAAGCTCTGGATGAGAACATACATTTCATGTTTATCTCAGGAAACTCAACGCCTGATTTCAGAACCATCAACGATTTTCGCGGTAAAATCTTAAAAGACTCCATCAAGACATTGTTTGCCGAAGTGGTAAAGATGCTTGTTGAGATGGGTTATGTAAGCCTTGATGTTCAATACATTGATGGAACGAAGATTGAAGCAAAGTCTAACAAATACACCTTTGTTTGGCGCAAGTCAGTTGAAAAGCACAAAGAAAGGTTAGAAGGTAAAATCAAGAGTGTTTTATCGGATATCGAGGAAAGCATTCTATCAGATAATCAAGAAGTTAACCAAGAAGAGCTGCCTAAAAAAATTGATTCTGAAGAATTAAGAGAGCGCCTTTCAGCTATTAACAAAAAACTAAAAGAGCCTTCAAAGAAGGTTGCTAAAGAGTTGCAAAAGCTTCAGGAAGAGCACCTTCCCAAGCTGGAGAAGTATGAAAAAGACTTGGAGATTTTGGGGGATAGAAATTCCTACAGTAAGACAGATCATGATGCTACATTCATGAGAATGAAAGAGGATCACATGCAAAACGGACAACTAAAACCCGCTTACAACCCTCAGATATCAACTGAAAATCAATTCATTACCCATGCTACTATTCACCAAACACCAGGCGATACCACTACTTTAAAATCTCACTTAGATAGTTTTGAAAAATCGTATAATAAACAAAGTAAAGAGATAGTAGCTGATGCAGGATACGGTAGTGAGGAAAATTATGAAATGCTTGAGGCAAAGGGGGTTGAGGCTTATGTGAAATACAATTACTTCCACATGGAGCAAAAGAAGAAGACAAAGAACAATCCTTTTCTTACCCAAAATCTTTTTTACAATGCGGAGCAAGATTTTTATGTATGCCCCATGGGACAGCGGATGGAGAATGTTGGCCAAGGAAAACGCACTTCAAGTAATGGGTATGTATCTCAAGTGACTTATTATCAGGCAAAAAACTGTCAAGGATGCCCTTTAAGAGCCAGATGCCACAAAGCAACAGATAACCGAAGAATCGAAGTGAACCATCGGTTAAACTTCTTAAAACAGCAAGCCAATGAAAAGCTAATGAATGAAACGGGGCTTGAACACAGGAGCAAAAGACCAATTGAGGTTGAAGCAGCGTTTGGCCAGCTGAAAAGCAATAATAAATTCAACCGATTTACGCTCACAGGTTTAGAAAAAGTGGAATTAGAGTTCTTATTAATGGCAATTGGCCATAATCTGAGGAAGATGGTGGCTAAAAGTATGCGCCCTGAACTAAAATCATCTAAAAAATCAGCTTTAGGCAATAAATTCTACAATAGTCGGTCGATAGTTTATGTATTAGAAAAGAAAACTTATCAAAAATCTCTGATCATGACTTTAGATTTTCAAAATCAAAAAATCGCAGCATAAAAAAAGGCTGCCCTTTTCGGACACCCTCTTTTTTATTGGCTTAATAAAAGTTGCAAACATATTGCAAACAAATAGGGATCAATTAGAATTTGGATTAACACCCAAAACTGTCGCCTTTACAGAAATATTTCTCAGTCCCTTCAAAATAATGGATGACAACTTGGTATAGCAATCAGCATACCCAACAGTTATGCTTGTTTACTTTGTGATTACAAAAAAGGGGAAATGCAGGCAACCCAATTTGAAATACGTGGTGGCTTTTGCTTCTAAGCACTTTGGTTTTGATAGTTACTATAGAGATTGACGGGGTTGCTCTCCTGATTGGATAAACTTTCTATCTACAAACAAAAAATTGCTAGGAAGTAAATAATGCTATTAGCAATGTATCATAAGACCTAGATTATGAAACAGTTCTACTCATTGCCAGCCATAATAGTTTGATAATTATTACTACCCAATTTCAATAAACATCTTTAACAATTTCGGGCGGTACCAAAAAAACAGATGACATCTTAAAAATTTTCTATAAGCTTTTTATTAGAATAGGGGGTGCAAGATATCGGGTT
>DAITMC010000299.1:686-958 GCA_036835365.1 Saprospiraceae bacterium | reverse complement strand
GTGGTTACAAATTCCGAATAGTAGAGTTTGGATTGAATTGGAGGATTTGGGTTACGCATCTATTTCCTAGTAAAATGTCTGTTTCATGGAAGCAGCAAGATTTTCGGATACAAAGACTAACCCTGACAATACCTCCTACTTGTTCATTCGCTCCGCTCTTTCGGTGATGATTTGTTTGTATCCATCTTTATATTCATCTGACATAAAACTGATATCGATCAATTCCATCCATTTGGGTATTGCCATTTCCATTTTGCTGAAAATATTTTCTT
>DAITMC010000299.1:0-676 GCA_036835365.1 Saprospiraceae bacterium | reverse complement strand
GCTGTTTTTCACCTATTTTCAATGCATCCATTGCAGCAATAAAGTCACGCTTTTTCAATTTACTTTTTTTCCCGTTGAGGGTGAGTGCCATTTCTTCCTGATCGGCGGGATTGACCAAAGCCGTGTTGACCAAATCATAGGCTGGTGATAGCACCATGCCCAAGCCAGGCTGCTCGATCAATGAAAAATTCTTGAGGTGCATATCGGCATTGCCAGTGAGAAAAGAAAACAATACCAACTCAAAGAAATTCACCACATCCAATCCCGGTGTAGCTGCGTATTTTTGAATTACCTTGGCAATTTGTTCATAGCTGCCATGGTATTTGTCTTCGGTGAGACGTTCGGTCAATTGGCACATGTCCTCCATGACCAATTTACCCTTTTTTACCCGGTCGATTCGTTGGGTTATGTAAGCCAGATTATCGGATACTAACCGAATAAGGCTATGCGGTACTGTCCTTATTCTGGCTATATTGGCCAAGTGCATGGTTACATCTTCTACTTCGGGCAGTTGGTGATACTGTGTGGTTGGTGGTTTCAATATATAGCCTCCCCAAAGCCCTACCATGGTAAATCGTTTTCCTACAGCGTCTATATTACTGCTTGTAATATGGAGAGATAGTTTGGCTTGCACACCTGTTACTGCCATTTGACTATGTATTATTTGAGCAGCCAA
>DAITMC010000298.1:0-4002 GCA_036835365.1 Saprospiraceae bacterium | reverse complement strand
TTTTTACCGATCCCTCTTATTTTGGTCAACTACTCATCACTACTACGGCACATATTGGTAACTATGGAACGAAAAAGACCGAAGTAGAATCCGAAAAAGTAAAAATTGCGGGTTTGATTTGTAAAAACTTCACCGACCGTTATTCTCGAAAATCTGCTGATTATTCTATTCAAGAATACTTGGAAAAAGAAAACTTAGTAGCTATTTCAGATGTGGACACTCGTGCCTTAGTGAAGCATATACGCAGTAAAGGGGCTATGAATGGTATCATTTCTTCGCAGGAATTGGACGTAGAGAAATTAAAGAAAAAATTGGCTAAAGTGCCTAGCATGAATGGTTTAGAACTTTCGAGCCAAGTAACAACGGAAAAAGCCTACACCCTCGGCGATAAAAAAGCAACCTATCGTATAGCAGTGCTTGATTTAGGAACAAAGCGCAGTATCTTCAACAACTTTTTGGAAAGAGATTGCTACCTGAAGGTTTTTCCTGCCAAAACACCATTTAAAGAAATGGAGGAATGGAAGGCGGATGGCTATTTTATTTCCAACGGACCCGGCGACCCTGCCGCCATGGACTATGCCATTAAAACAGTAAAAAAAATGCTTAAATCAGAGAAGCCATTATTTGGTATCTGCTTAGGGCATCAGATTTTAGCTTTAGCCATGGATATTCCAACGTACAAAATGCACCACGGGCATCGAGGTATCAATCATCCAGTCAAAAACTTAATGACGGGCAAATGTGAAATTACGAGTCAAAATCATGGTTTTGGGGTAAGCCAAGCAGCGATTGAAGAGAACGCAGACAGGATAGCCGTAACACATATTAATCTGAATGACCAAACAATTGAGGGCATTAGTGTAAAAGGAAAACCTGCCTTTTCGGTGCAATATCACCCAGAGGCAGCTCCCGGACCACACGATGCAAGGTATTTATTTGACAATTTCATCCAGTTGATGGCTGGACATTCGCCGAAACAATAACAGCAAACTTTTAAACTTAACAAATATCTCCGACTATGAGCGTAATTTTGGATATCGTAGCCAGACAAATACTGGACTCAAGAGGAAATCCTACTATTGAAGTAGAAGTACAAACAGAAAATGGCATTATTGGTAGAGCTGCCGTGCCTTCAGGGGCATCAACAGGTAAGCACGAAGCGGTGGAATTGAGAGATGGCGACCCTAGTGAGTACATGGGAAAAGGCGTTTTAAAAGCCTGTTATAATGTTAACGAGGTTATTGCAGATGAATTAATCGGCGCAGATGTGTTCGAGCAAATTGATATTGACCAAACCATGATTGACCTAGATGGTACGGACAATAAAGCAAAATTGGGTGCAAATGCTATACTAGGTGTTTCCTTAGCTGTAGCTAAAGCCGCTGCCTTGGAGTTGGAGCAACCACTTTATCGCTACATTGGAGGTGTGAGTGCAAGAACGCTGCCAGTGCCGTTGATGAACATTCTAAATGGTGGAAAACATGCTGACAATAGCATTGATTTTCAAGAATTTATGGTTATGCCTGTCGGCGCAGATACCTTTTCTGAGGGCTTGAGATGGGGTACAGAAATTTTTCATAACCTAAAGAAAGTATTACACGACAAAGGACATTCCACCAACGTAGGGGATGAAGGTGGATTTGCACCAAATTTAAAATCGAATGTAGAAGCCATCGAAATCGTGTTGCAAGCTATTGAAAAATCTGGTTTTAGACCAGGTGAAGATATTATGATTGCAATGGATGCTGCTGCTTCTGAATTTTATAACGCACAAGAAAAAGTGTATCATTTGCATTTTTCGACAGGCGAAAAATTAACATCAGAAGAAATGGTGGCTTATTGGACTAATTGGTGCAATAAATATCCTATTCTTTCTATCGAAGATGGTTTAGACGAAGACGACTGGTCGGGTTGGAAAGCATTGAATGCTTCCATCGGCAATCGCGTACAATTGGTAGGAGACGATTTGTTTGTAACCAATGTAAAGCGTTTACAAAAAGGAATTGATGAAAAATGTGCCAATTCTATTTTGATTAAGGTAAATCAAATTGGTACTTTAACAGAAACAATTAATGCGGTGAACTTAGCTACACGCAACAGATTCACTAGCATTATGAGTCACCGCTCTGGTGAAACAGAAGATACGACGATTGCTGATTTAGCAGTAGCATTGAATACAGGACAAATCAAAACAGGCTCTGCTTCTCGTTCTGATCGGGTGGCAAAATACAATCAGTTGCTACGCATTGAAGAAGAATTAGGCGATGCAGCCATCTATCTTGGCAAATCGTTGTTAGTGAGATAAGATAAGAATCGAAGTGAATATGCTCAAATAATTTTGTATGAAGTATATTCACTTCCATTGAATTAAAAAACGAGATTTCTTATGGCAAAAAATCCAGCTCAAATTCTATTAAACAAAATACCTAAGCCACTGAGAAATCGGTATGTTTTGGTAGTTGTTGCTTTCTTAGTCTGGATGATTGCTTTTGACAAGAATAATGTACTTGTCCAGACCAATCTTACGCAAACTAAAAATAGATTAGAACAAGAGAAAGCCTATTTTGAAGCAGAAATTGAAAGCACCCGTCAAGGTAACTTTGATATAGAACAAGATATTGAGAAATTTGCAAGGGAGCGATATTTTATGAAACGAGCTAATGAGGAGGTCTTTGTAATTGTGGAAGAAGAATAACCGTAAACATTTACAATGACGCATTATCCATTAATCTTAAACATCTAAAATATAAAATCAACCATGTCTGTATTAGTCAACAAAAATTCGAGAATTATCGTACAGGGGTTTACAGGAAAAGAAGGCACTTTTCATGCTGAACAAATGATTGAGTACGGTACTAATGTAGTAGGTGGCGTTACGCCAGGCAAAGGAGGTGCAACGCACCTTGACCGCCCAGTATTTGATACAGTAGCGCAAGCCGTAGCGCAAGCAGGCGCTAATGTCTCCCTTATTTTTGTGCCGCCTGCTTTTGCTGCTGATGCTATTATGGAAGCTGCTGATGCAGGCATCGAAGTGATTATTTGTATCACAGAGGGCATTCCAGTTCAAGACATGGTGAAGGCAAAAGCATATGTGAACGAAAGAAATAGTCGCCTAATTGGTCCAAACTGTCCAGGTGTGATCACCCCAGGTGAAGCCAAAGTAGGCATTATGCCAGGGTTCATTCATAGAAAAGGCACTATTGGTATCGTATCTCGCTCGGGTACACTAACTTACGAGGCAGTAGATCAAGTAACTAAAGCAGGCCTAGGGCAATCTACTTGTATTGGTATTGGTGGCGACCCTATTGTGGGTACGAGTACCAAAGAAGCCGTTGAATTGTTGATGAACGATCCTGAAACAGAGGGCATTATTATGATTGGCGAAATTGGAGGTGGCATGGAAGCGGAAGCCGCAAGATGGATTAAGGCACACGGCACTAAACCCGTAGTGGGTTTTATTGCTGGTCAAACAGCCCCAAAAGGACGTAAAATGGGACATGCCGGCGCTATTGTCGGTGGACACGATGATACCGCTGAAGCTAAAATGGAAATTATGCGCCAGTGTGGTATTCATGTCGTTAATTCGCCAGCTACTATTGGTGCTACAATGGCAGCGGCACTAAAAAAATAAAACTATCATTTTTATGAAAAAAATTAGGGATAGCTCTTTCAGGCTATCCCTTTTTGTTTTTCCTTCTGCCTAATGGACTAAGCAGGAAATTTGTTTGGTAGTAAAAAAAGTACAGCAAGTAGCCCCTATTGGGTCACTAGAATAAACGATATACCGTTGTTCTGATGAGCGGCAAAGATAAAGTCTGAAAATAATATATTATAATTTTTATTAATTCAAATACTAAAAAAGATGTATAAACAACAATAATCAGGTAAAAAAGTGTTGTTTTCCTCTTTAGTAAGTATTTACGAAAAATGCCCTTTATTTGGTTTTCAGGGATTCAAAAATAGGTAAGTGTTTATTTAGGAGATTAAAAATAGCCAGTTTCT
>DAITMC010000297.1:0-4013 GCA_036835365.1 Saprospiraceae bacterium | reverse complement strand
GCTTGCTTCATAATACTTTTGTAATGAGAAAAAGTTTCAAAAGAATAGCGACCATGATAGCTGCCTATTCCACTTTTTCCAACACCACCAAAAGGCAAATTTTTATTACTAATCTGAATGATGGTGTCATTCACGCAGCCACTACCAAAGGACGTTGCTTCAAACACTTGATTTATCGTTTGCTTATTTTTGCTGAAAATATAAAGCGCCAATGGTTTTTCCCCTTCGTTAATAAAATCAATTGCCTCGGTTACATCATCAATCGTTATGATTGGCAATATCGGACCGAAGATTTCTTCTTGCATGACAAGATCCTCTTTTGTGATATTATCCATAAAAGTTGGTGCAATATATAATTTGGATTGGTCAAAAGCGCCACCATAGATTACTTTTTGCGTTTCAATCATACTGATTAAGCGATTGAAATGATGCTCATTGATAATTCGTGGATACCATGAACAAGTAGCCGTATCTTGGGTGTACATTTTTTCTACCGCTGTTTTCAATTCTACTATCAGTTCCTCTTTTATTTGCCGATGGACAAGCAGGTAATCAGGGGCAATACAAGTTTGACCGCAATTCAAATATTTGCCAAATATGATTCGTTCTGCTGCTTTTCTCAAATTGGCATCCGCTTCAACAATACAAGGACTTTTACCTCCTAGCTCTAGCGTAACTGGCGTAAGGTGTTTGGCTGCTGCTTCGTAGTAAATTTGTCCGACTTGAGTGCTGCCTGTAAAGAAAATATAGTCAAACCGTTCGTTCATTAAGGCTTTCGCTTCTGTTATCCCTCCTTCCACTACGGCAATAAAGTTTTCTTCAAAGTTACTGGTGAGCATTGCTTTCAACACTTTGCTAGAAGCAGGTGCTACTTCGGAAGGTTTAAGCACTACGGTATTGCCCGCCGCTATCGCCCCAACCATAGGCAGAAGCGCAAGCTGTATCGGGTAGTTCCAAGGTGCAACGATAAGTACAACCCCATAAGGTTCAGCCATTCTATAGCTTTTGGCTGGTTGAAGTTGCAAAGGAGTGGGCATTTTTTGAGGTGCAGTCCATTTCTTAAGGTATCTCAGTGCGTTATCAATTTCTTGCTTTACTATCACAATTTCCGTCAAAAAAGCTTCTGCGGCTGATTTCCCCAAATCTTGATGTAAGGCTTCTAATAGTTGAGCTTCGTATTGTGTAATGCTACTTTTTAACAGCTTGAGTTGAATGGCACGAAAGTGGATAGACTTTGTCGCATTAGTTTTAAACAAGATACGCTGTTGCTGTACCAACTCTCCAATAGAATGGGTCGCTGGTTTTGTCTGTATTGTGTACATCTTTTAACTTGGCTAAAATCAAAGAATAAATATTCCTGCTATTTTAGCTAACAAAATCAATTAAAAAAAGATGCTAGCGCAACTTTAATAAAACAGCAAGTCAGTGAACAACATTGTTTACAGGTTTTAGATGGTTTATTTGTTTACATAACTTGATTTCAATGTTGTTGCCACGCCACTAAACAGAATAAGTAAACAGTTAAACGTGTCCACTTGACTTGATGTAAAATAACATTTGAGAGACAAGTCTCTAAAAAGAATATCCTAGCAAGATAGTGTGTCCGTTGCTTTTCTCTACTTCAGTATTGTAGAATTCTTCAAACTGATAACCAATTTTTAGTTCGTGTTCGTTTTCCAATTCCTTAATTAGCCGAAAACCATAATCCCGTTCGTTAGAAAAACGCTCGAATGTAGCTGGGTCTCTGATAAAGTACCACTCAAAGAACGGGCGGATTTTCCATGTTGATTCACTTTCTCTTGAAAGCGGAATGTCAAAACCCAATTGATAGCGTAATCGACTATAATCTTCCCTTGTGTTATCCTCTGCGCTGAAGAAAAATCGCCATTCATACCTTAGTCTTTGCCTTAAAGCAATTCCTGCCACCAACGGAATTTTATACTCTAAGGCTGCCCAAGGACGCAACTCGAAGAAATTGGTAATTTTTTTATTGAAGGTGTAAAACCCGTTTACGCCACTCAATACACTAAAATTATTCATTTCTCGAGTACCCACTAAAGATACACCCCATCTTCTCCATTTTGGTTCTTCATAAACGTGTTTCCAACTAGCTTCCACCTCAAGCCCCCATTCATCGTTTTCAATAAGTGTTTTTTCAAGAAATAATTCGTGAAAAAACTCATGCTGACTAATAGCTTGGTGGCTTGTGAGTGTAAAAAGAATCACAAGAGGTTTAAATAAGTGCTTTATCATTTCTCTTAGTTATTAGCCTTAAAAAAATCACTCAACTATCTTGATTTTTTGAGTTGGAATCCCTTGGGTAAAGGGATTCCACTCTGTTTTTTAGTTCTCGGTTGAACTTGTTGTACATAGCCACCATGTGATGTTCAGCTAGAAAATTCATGAACTGGCTATGAGGTCCGTGCAATCCATCTTCTTGCCTGAAAATGGTTGTACCATTCTTGCTCGGCTCTAAGGAGTAAATATGATGGTCTTGTGTTTTTCCGATAATTTTACCTGACCATCCAAATTTTCTTCCTTCTTCGTAGTCTGTACACACATGCTCCAATTCAATGGCTTTTCCTGTAAGTGGGCTTTTGAAATAAGAAACAAAAACTTCTCCCTTTACCAGTCTTTCCGTTGAAATACCGATAAACGATGAACTCCACTCTTTTAGCTTATCCCAATCCGTTAACACGCTCCACACTTGCTCAGGCGTAGCATTGATTTCTATTTCTGTAAAGACATTGTTTTTTTGATCTTGCATGATATTTCCTAATTAGGAAAACGAATAATCAAACCTGCACCCACATCACCCTGTATAAAGTAAGTTCCTGCGCTTGCAGCTAAACCCGTTCCACCTGTTCCGGCGTAAAAGCCAAATCCATTAAATTGAACGGGCAGTAGCAAACGTCCATGAAACCTAAGTCCAATTCTTTCTGATAGATAAATATTTGCACCAGTTTGAAGCCCAAAAGATAAAGCGATCTCATCGTATTTGGTGGGAGAAGAATCTAGCGTAAAATCAGTAAGTCCTACGGATAAGCCTCCAAAAGGTACTACTTTTTCATCTACCGCAAACCGCTGTCTTACACCAACATGATACCAACTAATTCTTAAATCCGCATTTTGATTAAATTGTGGATTAAAATAGTCTCTGTACTCTCCTGTTGTAGGTTGATAAAAATATTCGATTTGAAAAGATACGTTTTTATTGACAATGTCTAGTGATATACCATAGCTCTCGCTATCTTTGATATTCATTTCCCCAAACCGACCATATATTTTCCCTCCAAAAGTATAGTTAGCTTGAGGAATGATCTCTATACTCTGTGCCTCAGCATGAATAGTAATAGCTAGGAAAATCAAGAGTGTTAATTTTACAGTTTTAAGCATTTGTTGTAATGTTAATTAGTTAATGAATTATATCCCATTGCTGATTTTTTTGAAAGAGACTGCCAAAACTTTGACAGTTTTCATCATAGTTCGCTTTAATCCACCCTGATGGTATAATCTTTATTTTCACCATTAATGATGATGTTTTCGGCAGGCATTTCCAATTTTGTAGTGGAAATATGGTTTACTCCCGAAGATTTAAAGGGTTCATACTGTACTTCTCCATTGATAAGGTTCTCTCCCAATTTTGTTGAGAAAGATTTACTCAAATAATACTTAGTCTTCGCATCTATACGAATAGTTAATTGGTCACCTTCAACATAGACATTTTTTGCACTTGCTATAAGAACGCCATCTTTTATGGTTATCTCTGCTTTATCAAAAAAGTCAAGGAGTTGTCCCTTAGTCATATAGGTATAAGCCAATGAATATTCCATTGCTTTGCCTACATACTCCAGTTTACTTTCAATAGCACTCTGCTGCATTTTACCTCGAACGCCACGCTTTGGGTCAATATTCGTTTCACCATCTACGACATTAATATTGAGTTTGCCGTTTTCGTCGTAACTAAATTCACTGATCAGCGTGGTCTTATTTCCACCTTCTCCCAATATGTC
>DAITMC010000296.1:0-4015 GCA_036835365.1 Saprospiraceae bacterium | reverse complement strand
CTTTTCCCTATGGATAAATCCTTGCGTAACCAGTGTCGCTTTTTACTTAACGATTACATTGACGAGTTCGGATTAGAACTATTGGGGTATAGAAAAGTACCCACCGACAACGAAATGCTAGGCGACTCTGCTATTTCCGTAGAGCCTAGAATCGAACAGGTGTTTGTGAAGCCAAAAGAAAATTTGGATGCCGCTGCTTTGGAGCGTAAATTGTATGTGCTTCGCAAATTCACTACGCATCAAATTCAACAAACTTATCCGCAATCGAAGGAACATTTTTATATCAATTCCTTCTCCTACAAGACAGTAGTTTATAAAGGTCAATTAACGACCTATCAAGTTCGCCCTTACTTTCCTGATTTACATGATTCTTCCTTCAAATCGGCGATTGCGCTAGTCCACTCTCGCTTCTCTACTAACACTGCGCCTAAGTGGAAACTAGCACAACCTTTCCGCTACATCGCACACAACGGAGAAATTAACACGATTACGGGGAATCTCAATTGGTGGCTTTCCAAAGAACAGTTGTTGAAATCAACACTTTTTACAGACGAAGAAATACGAAAACTAAAACCTATTTGTGGGGATAAACTATCTGATTCAGGTAATTTTGATAACGTACTAGAGTTTTTAGTCCTCAGCGGTAGAAGTTTGCCAGAAGCCTTAATGATGATGATTCCTGAAGCATGGCAACAGGATGAACAAATGGAAGATTACAAAAGAGCCTTTTATGAGTACCATAAAACAATGATGGAGCCTTGGGACGGTCCAGCTTCAATGTGCTTTACTGATGGTATCCTAGTAGGTGCTACACTGGATAGAAACGGATTGCGTCCAAGTCGCTATTGCTTAACCAATGATAACCAATTGATTGTAGCTTCCGAGGCAGGTGCCTTGCCGGTTGACCCTGCTAAAGTTGTCTTGAAGGGACGTTTACAGCCAGGCAGAATGCTTGTGGCAGATCTCGAAAAACATCGAATCATCGGCGACGAAGAATTAAAGGCTAAAATTTGTCAACGCGCCCCTTATCGAGATTGGTTAGATAAATACAGATTAACCATCAAAGATTTATCTGATGAAGTGCATGCGGAAGTAAGCATGGAAGAAGAAGCCCTAATCCGTTTCCAGCATTTGCATGGCTTTACCAAAGAGGATATTAAAATGATTTTGGCACCAATGGTCGAAAAAGGGGAAGAACCAATAGGTTCAATGGGTACGGATACGCCACTAGCCGTGCTTTCTCATTTTCCACAGCATATTTCGCACTATTTCAAGCAATTATTTGCTCAAGTTACCAATCCGCCGATTGACCCTATTCGCGAGCGTTCTGTCATGTCGCTTTATGCGATGCTTGGTGGGAGTGGCAATATACTCGACCCAAGTCCTCGCCATGCTCGTTTTATCCACTTAGACAGTCCAGTGCTGAGCAATCAAGATTTGGCAAAAATCAAATCTATTCAACATACCTATTTTAAAACTGGTGTTATTGATATTCTCTTCACTGCCGATGGTCAGATGGGTAGATTAGAAGCTGCTATCGACCAGATTTGTGCAAAAGCAGAAGATTTGACTAGAAACGGCAAGAATATTATTATTCTTTCTGATAAAAAAGCTAACCAACAAAAAGCACCAATTCCCTCGTTGTTAGCTATTGGTGCTATTCACCATTACCTAATTCAAAAAGGATTAAGAAGTACCACTTCTATTATAGTTGAGGCAGGTGATGTTCGAGAAGTACATCATTTTGCCACACTCATTGGTTTTGGGGCAAGTGCAGTTAATCCCTACATGGCATATGCCACCATAGCGGATTTGAAGGAAAAACGATTCTTTGAAAAGGACTATTCTTTGCAGGAAATGCAAGAAAAATATAATAAAGCGATTGGAAAGAGTATTCTAAAAATTATGTCCAAAATCGGAATCTCTACCCTACAATCTTATCAAGGAGCGCAAGTATTTGAAATATTGGGATTAAACAAGGAAGTCGTCAATTATTGCTTCAAAGGGGCAGTATCTAGAATTGAAGGACTTGGTTTTGATGGAATTGCGGAAGAAGTGTTAATAAGGCATGAATTAGCTTATCGTGTACCTAATCCAGCTAATTTGCCTTTAGAAGTAGGAGGAATATACCAATGGAAGCGTAGGGGCGAGCAGCATATGTTCAATCCACAGACGATTCATCTCTTACAGTATGCCTCCAGAAAAGGAGATTATGAAACTTACAAAAAGTATGCTAAACTAATTAACGACCAGTCAGAAAAAGCATTAACACTCAGAGGCTTACTAACTTTCAGAAAAGGTGGTCATGCTATCCCACTAGAAGAAGTAGAGCCAGTAGAAAACATTTTAAAGCGTTTTGTTACTGGCGCAATGTCCTTTGGTTCTATTTCGCATGAAGCGCACGCGACACTAGCCATTGCTATGAATAGAATTGGCGCAAAAAGCAATAGTGGCGAGGGCGGTGAAGATGAAATTAGATATGAGCGACAAGCCAATGGCGACTGGGAAAGGTCAGCCGTCAAGCAAGTAGCATCAGGGCGTTTTGGAGTAACCAGTTACTACTTAACAAATGCCGATGAGTTACAAATAAAAATGGCACAAGGAGCAAAACCAGGTGAAGGCGGTCAATTACCAGGTTTCAAAGTAGATGAATGGATTGGTCGAGTACGCCACTCCACACCGGGCGTTGGTTTAATTTCGCCACCTCCCCACCACGATATTTACTCGATTGAAGATTTGGCACAATTAATTTTTGATCTAAAAAATGCTAACAGAGCAGCACGAGTGAGCGTCAAGTTAGTATCCAAAGCAGGCGTTGGTATTATTGCTTCTGGTGTAGCAAAGGCACATGCGGATGCAATACTCATTTCAGGGCATGATGGTGGAACAGGGGCATCACCGCTTAGTTCTGTTCGCCATGCTGGATTGCCTTGGGAATTAGGCCTTGCTGAAACACATCAGACTTTAGTAAAAAACAAACTTCGCGATCGTGTGCGTGTACAAGTAGATGGACAAATCCGAACAGGGCGCGACATTGCTATTGCTACGCTACTCGGTGCAGAAGAATGGGGTGTTGCCACAGCTGCATTGGTGGTAGAAGGTTGTATTATGATGCGCAAATGCCACGTTAATACTTGTCCGGTAGGCATTGCCACGCAAGACGAAGAATTGAGAAAACGGTTCACGGGCAAACCAGAACATGTAATTAATTTATTTACTTACTTGGCAGAGGATTTGCGAGAGATTATGGCAGAACTTGGCTTTAGAACGGTAGATGAAATGGTCGGAAAAGTCGAAATGCTAAAAGTAAAGCAAGACCTAAGCCATTGGAAATACAAGAATATCAACTTGAATGCTATTCTTTACAAAGAACCAGCCGATGAATCTGTTGGGCAATATAAGCAAGTGCCTCAAGATCATGGCATTGATGAAATATTGGATCGAAAACTAATCAGAGCAGCAGCAGCAGCACTAGATAAAGGTTATAAAATAGAAGGTTTATTCGAGATCAGAAATACAGATAGAGCTGTTGGGACAATGCTTTCCAACGAAATTAGCAAACGTTACAAAGGGGCAGGCCTCCCCTCTGGTACAATAGATTTCAGGTTCAGGGGGTCAGCGGGGCAGAGTTTTGGTGCATTCGCAGCTTCTGGCATACATTTTACGCTAGAAGGCGAAGCAAACGATTACTTTGGCAAAGGGCTTTCAGGGGGTGAATTAGTCATTATCCCAGACCGAAATGCCACTTTCAATGCCAGTGAAAACATCATCATTGGTAACGTAGCCTTTTATGGAGCTACCTCTGGCGAAGCGTACATCAATGGGCAGGCAGGTGAGCGATTCTGTGTGCGCAATTCGGGTGTAAAAGCTGTGGTAGAGGGTATTGGAGACCATGGTTGTGAATACATGACGGGGGGAGTAGTTGTTGTGCTAGGTGAAACAGGCAAAAACTTTGCAGCTGGCATGAGTGGTGGTATTGCCTATGTATTTAATCCTGATGCAAAATTTGAAAAAA
>DAITMC010000295.1:0-4015 GCA_036835365.1 Saprospiraceae bacterium | reverse complement strand
AAAGTCTCAATTTTACTTACTTGTTAAAAGTAAAAAGAATATTGGTATTAAATACAGCCAAATGTCATTTAATTTTATGTAAAAAGGTTGACAACAAAGAAAATCCTTTTTGACAAGGACCATCATGGTAAATTGAAATACAGAATTTAAAGCTTTTTAAACATTAAGTTATCGTTCTTGTGTTGTCTTTCAGTAAGTTTTCAAGAAAAACAATTTTCTAAATAACCAACCTGATACCAAATCAAGCTCTTTCAAGGAAGAGGAAACTGAACACAATCATCCGGTGCACATGGCACCAATATTGTTAATTCATAATCTTGACCAGGGGGAAAATTGGCACAATTTCCAGGAAGGCACTTTAAAGGAGGGTCGCTACCGGCCACAAAAGTATTTATAATAAATTCATCCTTTAAAATGTCGATAAACATTCCAAATCTATCAATTTCTTCTACCGTCTCAAAGGAGACCTCAAAAGTACCGTCCTCAATTCTCAAAATTGTATCTACGCGCACAATAGAACCAGTAATTCCTCTTGAATCCCTTCCTGTAATAAACAAATCGGCACTTGTCACAGGCTCCATTGTTTGTTCATATAAAACACTCCCTGAAAAAGAGGTAATAACGGGGCGGATTTCGTTATCATCATCTGATTTACAGGCCATTGCCACAAAAAATAACGAAAGAACGCTATAAAAAGTTAAGTGCTTCATCTTAATTCTTTTTAATGATTACCTTTTTTCTGGTCTGAACGCCATTTATATCTACCACCAGTACGTAAACCCCTTCTGCAACATGACCGACTTCGAACCCATCCGTATACTCTCCGGGTTCACGTGATTCAGCACCTAATGAGATTACATTATTATAAACGTTGTTTATTGCCAATAAAGATACTAAAACTTCACTTTTTTCGTCAACCTTATAGGAAACGTTTATGATATCGCTAGACGGGTTTGGCCAAATACCGACTTCGCTTTCATCGTCAACTTCAAAGTCGTCCAAATTAGCTGTCAAAGGTATTCCACCACCGGAACCTGGGCCAGGGCCGCCCCCGTTCGCACAAATACTGTTATTTGTGGTCAAGACGGAAAAAGCCCTTGAACTTCCGGCAGTGCCTACCCTGTTCTGTGATGCCGTGGGCAAATCATTGATCGTTGCGGTGGAAAAACTACGTGTTACGGCAACGGTATATACCCCTGCCGGTAAGGTAGAGGACATTCTAAAGGTTGTGCCAGTACCGCTCATATTCCTAGGACCCGTGATGTTCCAATTGTGGGTGTACAAGTTTCCCAAAAAATCGGGATTATTATCCACTTGCAAGGTAACGTCCCCACCGCTATTCTGGCAGGTGAAGAAATACGAACCGTTAATCCTAGGGCTGGGCGGCCTTATAGTGGTGCTGGGGGTCTGATTACAAGTCGTCGTACTTACATTAAGTCCAAATTCGGTGGTCAACAATAAACGCCATTGATTAGCAATTAACCCTGCATCAATATGCTCTGAATTACTATTATTACCATACACTCGATTAAAGGGAACTTGCCCTCTAGCTCGTAAATATGCCTCTGAACGGTTCAGTTCTGCTTGGCTTGTAAGGGGTCTTGTAGATGCCAGACTGCTAAAAAGGGGTACAAAAGCAAAGTTCTGAAAACCATCGCCGGCAAACCTCAACTCAGCCACATCGTCAAGGCCTGCAACGACCAAATCCTCCTCTACTAGGCCCCCAGAAGCAAGGTCATAGTTCAAAGGTCCGAAGTTGAAAAACCTATCTCTTTCAGTAATAGGGATTCTTAGGACACTTACTCTCAACCTTGATACCTGTGACCTGCTGTTGAAACCGTGAGTAGTAACATTTGCAAATATTCGTACCGGGGCAAAATATGTATCAAAAGAATCCTCAATATCTAGTATCCTTTGAGCGGGCAAACTGACTCGGTTGGGGCCTCCTGTGTTTCCGTCAACGGCTCCGTTTACGATGGCTATGTTCCTTATCCCTCCTTGGTTTGGAAAACCGACCCTGTTCAACTCGTTCTGAAGCGTGTTGAACGCAGAGTTTGGATTCGTACTTCTATATTGCAATAACATTTGTTTAGCAGCCTGTGAATTAATCTGATCCAATAGTTCGTCAATTTCCTCTTGGCCGAAACCCAGGGCATTACGTACGTTTTGGTCGTCAAGGTCATCTACCAAGGTCTGCAATCCTAAAGGTAGGTTTGCTCCTTTGTGCGGGGCATCAAAACTAATATAGTGGCTTATGTTATGGGAAATGTTGGAACTTTCAAGGCCACGGATGGCCAAACGTGCGACAAGGCCACCCATACTTTCCCCGATGATTATTACTTTCTCATTGCCTACCTTTTCACGATTCACCTGTTCAATCAAGTTCCTTACGACTGTGGCATTTTGTAATATATCACCTCCACCATTTTGAAAATTAAAGTAGACCATATCATACCCGTTGGCCCTGAAGATAGGCTCAACACGGCTACTGGTATAATTGGCCCGAAGGTTTGCGCTGCTTTTTTCATTAATGGGGTCAAAGCCCTCGATCACAATAACAGGTTTGTTAAAAACTATGTCACAACCCAAATGCACCGTTGCACTACCCCCTATGGACGAGGAGGATCGCGCAACTTGGCCATTGTCCCCCGTCTTACCGCTAGATAAAAAATATTTACCGCTTTGTACCTCTCCCGTCTCGGGGAATAGAACCATGTCGGGTTCTTCGTCATCCAATGTGACCACCTTTATTCTACTGTAACTGGTAAAGGTCTTTTTGCCCTGTTTGAACTGCACGGCAACTACTTTTTCCCCGATGCTTTCATATTGGACGTTGTAATTGCTTAGACTATCCAAGGGCCTGAAACCCTTCCCGTCGGCAAAGTCGATACTCAAAGATCTGGTACTTTTTGGGTTTTGGATTTGAAATAATTCGGGAACGATTTCAAAACTGACGCTACCAGAATATACTTTTTTCGTCAGGACACCAGCATTGAAAACGAAGTATTTGGGATAATCGGTATCGATAATAACATTGTTTTTTACATTACGGATGTTCTCCTCTAGCTGCAATGAATCCAGATACTCCCCTCTTGTCTGTACAACCCCAACAGGGACAACATTAGGCCGGTTTGCATATTGCGCCTTCAGGTTCCCAAAATTAAATTGGGGGAGTCTTTTGCTGTTCTTCAAGTCCGACTTTCTCATTCCCTTATAAAGCAGCTTGAACTTTTGAGGATTAATTTCGGTAAATGCATCCTCATCATGGTTCTCATAATCAAAAAAATCATCTAATAGCCCGGACATCAAAAAGCCCTTATTCAACAAATAGTTGGTCTTAATGGATTGTTTGTCAACGCTATCAAGTTTTTGCTCATATCTTTCAATTTTATTTGCAGCATCTTCTTGGGAATAGACCATTAGCGCAATTAAGCAAAATAGGAATAAGAGTAGTTTTTTCTTCATGGAGTCTGATTTGGTTAATGGTAAACACCTTTAACCAAATGTAAGAAAAAACATATTTTAATGAAATCATATTCATTAACTTAATGTAATGATTACATCAAGTTATTTAGAACATTATTGGTCAAATTTGATTTTGAGATTTTTACCCAAATATAATTTGATGATTGATATAAAAAATGAAGATTATGCTGTTGACTAGCCATCTAAGGCAAAAAAGCTTGCAAATTTTATATCAAGTCAAATCATTTCAATAGTAATCTTCTAAGCAATTTTCTTAAAATGACACTGTACAAATTTTTTTGTGGTGGACTTTCAAAAACCTAATGTGAATATTCCAAAGTAAGTACACTTTAATTTATTAAAATAAATTAATTTTTTGCACTCTGATTAGCTGCATTTGAAAGATTATTTGCTTCTTGGATAAAATTTACAAAACTATATTTAAATCATTGAATTTCTCAAAATTTAGCTAGCAAAAGCCAATCTTTCCTTTTTTAATCTGAACGTTAGGTGAATAAGAGACCAAACCATTTCCCAACCTACCCAAATC
>DAITMC010000294.1:0-4047 GCA_036835365.1 Saprospiraceae bacterium | reverse complement strand
TGGGCGGTACTAAAAGCTAAGCTCGGTTGGGGCGCAGACGTTCCTTAGAGTTAGCTGATATTTTAAGCGAACACGAATGTTAATATAAACTAAACATTCAGTTCTTACAATTGAAATAATTTTGCAAATGCGTTTATTTTTAGTTCTTCTTGTAATCATATTTCAATCTTGTTCACCTAATAGTGAAACTATAAAAATAAAAGGTTCTGATACCGAAGTGAATCTTGCAGTGGTTTTGGCTGAACAATTTCATAAAGAAAATGATGTGGTTTTGGTTTCCGTTTCTGGAGGTGGTTCTGGATTGGGCATCGCTTCTTTATTAAACGAAAATGCAGACATTGCCAATTCTTCACGAAGCATAAAACAAACAGAACTGGATTTGTTTCATCGAAAAAACATTGAAATCGATTCTTTTGTTTTTGCCCAAGATGCCATCGCTTTTGTAGTGTCGGATAAGTTCACTATTGATTCGCTCAATATAGAAGATATTACCAAAATATTAAGTGGCGAAATCACCAATTGGTCTTCCTTCCATCAAATAAATTTGCCCATTACTATTTATGGAAGACAAAGCAATTCGGGTACACACGACTATGTGAAACACATTTTAGACATTGATTTTTCTCCTTATGCTAAACAAATGAATGGCAATGCACAAATTTTAGAAGCTATTAAATCGGATGGCTCAGGCATTGGCTATGTGAGTGCTGGTTATGTTTTAAAAGGCAATAGCACGGGTATCAAAGTTTTATCCATCTACACCAATCATTCAAAAGCCGTTTCGCCAATAGATGCCAGCGCCATTGCAACAGGAAGTTATTTTTTTCAACGCCCTTTATTTCAGTATTTCAGGAAAAGTGATTATCCAAAAATTAAACCATTCCTTGATTTTGAAAAGTCTGCAATGGGGGCAAAAATCATACAAGAATCGGGCTATTATCCTGTAAATAAATAACGATGAATACAAAAAAGAGAGAGCAAATAGATGGTCTGTTTAAAGTAATCTTTAAATGCACAGGATTTCTAACCATCACCTTATTGGGAGGTATTTTTTTAATGCTTTTTTCTAACAGTATTTCTTTCTTCTTAAAGATATCGCTTCTTGATTTTTTTACTGGCTCGCAATGGGATCCTGAAACGCATTACAGCATACTGCCTTTATTGGTAAGTACATTTTTAGTAGCATTGGGTTCTATGCTCATTGCTGTTCCTTTAGGTATTTTAACAGCCGCTTATTTATCGGAGTTAGCACCTAAAAAAATACAAATGTTTCTAAAACCCATCATCGAAATGTTGGCAGCAATCCCATCGGTAGCAATCGGTTTTTTGGGAATTGTTTTAGTGGGACCAGGTTTGGCTCACGTATTCGGCATTCAAAACGGATTAAATGCCTTAAACGGTTCTATTTTATTAGCCATAATGGCTTTGCCTACCATTGTTACAATTAGCGAAGATGCCATCAATGCCGTACCAAAATCGCACAGAGAAGCATCGCTTGCTTTAGGTGCCAATAAATGGGAAACGCTTTTTAAAGTTACCATACCTGCCGCAATGCCTGGGTTAATAGCTGCCGTAATGCTGGGTTTAGGAAGAGCATTGGGAGAAACAATGACCGTGTTGATGGCTACCGGAAATGCAGCAGCTATCCCAAAAGGTTTTTTAGATTCTGTAAGAACCATTACAGCAACTATTGCTATTGAGTTGGGAGAAGTGCCTTACCAAACTACGCATTACTTTGCTTTATTTGCTATTGCTGCTTTATTATTTCTAATTACGCTTATTGTAAATTTTATAGGCGAATATTTTGCCAATCGTTTAAGAAAATTCCACGCCTGATGAATACGAAAAATATACGCAACACTTTCAATTGGATTATTCTTTGTGGCAGCACCTTCATAGTTTGTTTGTTTTTAGGAGTTATTCTATGGGATATTTTTTCCAAAGGCTTCTCAAGTTTGTCGTGGCGTTTTGTTTCTACTTTTCCAACCAATGGAATGACAGAAGGCGGCATTCTACCTGCAATAGTGGGCACAGTAATCCTCACATTCATTACTACCTTATTTGCCGTACCCTTTGGCGTAGCCTGTGCTATATACTTGAATGAATATGCCAAACCATCATTGCTTACCAATATTATTCGTGCTTCTATCAGAAATTTAGCGGGCATTCCCTCCATCATTTATGGCTTATTTGGATTAGCTTTATTTGTACAAGCCTTGCATTTAGGCACTTCTATATTATCAGCTGGACTCACACTGGGTTTGCTGTCACTGCCTTACATCATTACCACTACCGAAGAAGCCTTAAAAAGAATTCCTAATAGTTTGCGTGAAGCTACTTTGGCATTGGGTGTAACACAGGCTGAAACCATAAAAGATGTAGTATTGCCTAAAGCCTTGCCCGGCATTTTAACCGGAGTGATTTTAACCCTGTCAAGAGCTGCAGGAGAAACCGCACCTATCCTATTTACAGGCGTTGCTTTTTATATTAATGGCGTAAGCTCTTCTGCCAATCAGGAGTTTATGGCATTACCTTATCATTTATATATGCTATCTACACAGCACAATGCCATAGTGCAAGTACGACCTTTAGCCTACGGAACTGCAACGGTATTGATATTATTGGTATTTCTATTGAATATCATTGCTTTTTATGTACGATTTAAAAACAGAACACAAGATTAAAAATGGATGCAATAAAACTTAGAGCTGAAAATTTAAACTTATTTTTTGGGAACAAACAAATTCTCAAAAATGTAAATATTGATTTTCCGAAAAATCAAGTAACATCATTAATTGGTCCATCTGGTTGCGGAAAATCTACTTTGCTTAGGAGTTTTAATCGCATGCATGACTTATCCTCTGATGCCAAAATAGAGGGAAAACTATTTTTAGATGATTTAGATTTATACGACAAGAAGAATTCAGTAACAGATATTCGTAAACGAATTGGAATGGTTTTTCAAAAACCAAACCCTTTACCAAAAAGTATTTATGAAAATCTTTCCTACGCGTTAAAAATCCATAACTATCCTAAAAATGAAATTCCAGAATTGATAGAAAATGCCTTAAAGGAAAGCTTTTTATGGGATGAAGTAAAGGATGAATTACAAAAACCAGCAGTAAAGTTATCAGGTGGTCAACAACAACGGCTATGTATTGCTCGAACGGTAGTGCTTAGACCAGAAGTGATTTTAATGGACGAACCTTGCTCTGCACTTGACCCAATCAGTACTAAGAAAATCGAAGAATTAATAGTAAAACTGAAAAAAGATTTTACGATTATTATTGTTACTCACAATATGCAGCAAGCACAACGCATATCCGAGAAAGTAGCATTTATGTATTTGGGCGAGTTAATAGAATTTGACATTTGTGACACTATTTTCAATCGTCCTAAAAAAGAAATAACTCAACGTTATATTGGTGGACATTTTGGATAATAGTAAAACATCAGCTAACACGGGTTTGGCAAAAGTGGCGGTTCAGTGCTCCGCAGACACATTTGTGGTTAATCAAAGTTTGGTTCTTCGCATCAACATTTGTGGTGAAAATTGCCACCTTCGCCAAGCCCGAAAACGTTGTATCTCATTAAAGCAAACACTAAAATTACTAATCAATTCAAAAATTTAAGTATGAAAAGTAATCAGGAATTATCAAAACAAGAACTTCACTCTAAAAAGAAAAAACTGAGAATTTCAATAATTGTAGTTAGCAGTCTTATTATACTGTATGCAGTCTATTTTGTTATAAAGCTTGTATCCGGAACATGGCAAGCAAATAACACACTTGGAATTGTTGGTATGGGGGTGTTGGTAGTATTAATTTCAAATCTCACGATACGACTAAGTGTTATTCAGAAGGAAATCAAAAGTCGAAATGGCAGCGACTGAATTGTATGAAAATAGAAAACGAAAAATAAGTTATAAAACGAGATACAACAATGTATATGCGATAATGCTTCCTAATCGGTCGCACTACGCATATACTGGACGTTAGGTGAGATACAGTATCCTCAAGCTTACCCCGCAGACACATCCTACCTACC
>DAITMC010000293.1:0-4068 GCA_036835365.1 Saprospiraceae bacterium | reverse complement strand
GCACTGATATTCTGGATAACGCGCATTTGTTGACGTTGATATTTTTGTATCCAAGCATTGATGTCCACATTGGGCTGTAATTGCAAACGGATTTGATTTTCTACAATGTAACTGGTTTCGTTTGCATTTTCTTTGGGCACAAGTGTCCAGCCACCTGATGATGCTATTTCATCTAAACGCTCTTCTAGTGCCATAATTACCTCTGGGCGACCATCTTTACCAACAATTCTTTTTTCATATTCGCCACCATAATAGGCAATGGTTATAGTAGGTAAATCGGGAATTAGGCTTTTGTAGCCATCCTGAAATTGCTCCAATTTGGCTGTTTCTAAGAATTTTTTTAGCTCTTTTAATTGACTGTCTGTAAGTTGTTTTGTGTATAGTCCTTTTTTTTCTGTGTTGTCTTTACCGTTGTAACTCACTGTGCCATTGGTGTAAACAATCATAGTATATACCGGGCAGCGTCCAAAACAAGCACCTTTGGATATTTCTACGAGCTTGTCCAATTTAGAAAAGTCAACAGGTTTTTTCTCCAAAAAACTAAAAACTTGACAAGCAGAGAGAAGACAAAAGAAAAAGCTATAAAGTGTTAATTTTTCAAGTGTTTTCATTGATTGATTTTATTTTATGATGATTAAAGGCGATGACCAATAGTCAATACTGGTTTGCACAAATACGCTATAAATGCCTGATGGTAAATGACTTACATCAAAATAATTGTCCATAGGGAAATGTTGTACAAAGCAAATTTGCCCCATTCCATTTGTTACAAAAATACGCTGAATATTAATAGGTTGTTCAATAATAATCTGAAATGATGTACGAACAGGATTGGGAGAAATACGAATGCCTTGTTCTTTTGCCACAGATGGAACGCTTGTACGCTTTTCTTCACATAAATTTTGCCCAATCAAACTTGTGCGAAGTTCAAAAAGTGTAGCTAACATCACTGCTTTCTGCCCAAGCGTAAACATCCCCATGCAAGCATCGTTGGTGTAATTCATAAAATTCATATACATATCCGATGAGCCACAGCTAAATTGTGGTGTCGTTGGGCAACGATTATTGTACGAAATGCGCTGTGTAGGCGTATCAGCAATGTGGTCGTCGTCCATACAATCGCTGTTTTCGATTTTTCTCCCCCAAAGATGCTGCAAACCAAAGAAATGACCCATTTCGTGGGTAGTCGTTCTACCTAGATGATAAGGGGTACTTTGTGCAGCAAGCTCAATATTACCGAAAACAGTATAATCTATGACCAAACCATCTTCTTCGCTAGAAAATTCGCTTGGTGCAGTGGCAATGCCTAAAAAGCCATCAGTGCGCTTGGCTATCCAAATATTGATGTATTTTTCTGTATTCCAAGCATCTGCGCCACCTCTATCTGCAAATTTTACGAGGTTAGGATTATTGCCAATATTTCTAATAGGCGTGAATGTTCTAGTAATACCATTGGTCGGATTACCTTGTTCATCTATCTTAGCTAAGCAAAATTCAATACCTATATCTGCCACCAATGCCATAAATTCATTAGGAATTGTACTGGTTTCTTCATTTAATGCCTTGAAATCTTGATTTAATATATTTATTTGCGACTCAATTTGCGCATCGCTAATGTCTTCCTCTATTTCATGCCATACTACATGTACGACTACGGGAACGGTAATATCGTTTCTCGGTAGCACTGGATTAGAAGCTATCCACTGCTGAATCTTTTTTTGCACATTTGCTCTTTCTTCAAGCAACTCGGGGCGACCTAGTGCTTGTGTGTGAAGCCATTCTTCTGTTCCACAACGCTGAGCTTGACCATGTGTTGGCGTAGGCAAAAAGCTAATGCTCCAACAGAACAAGCCATAACTTATAATCGTTCTCACTTTGGCATTCAACATAGACTGTCCATCCGTTTTTTGTCACCTCTAACGAAGATAAACCTGATTTGGGTTTTGATTTTGAATAGATAATCCAAAATTATGAATTTTTTAGCCCACTTGTTCCTCACACAATCCAATCAAGACATGATGCTTGGTAATTATCTTGCTGATTTTTTGAAAAATCAGCATCTCGATAAGTTGCCTGCTGCCGTAGTGGAAGGAATTATGTTACATCGAAGGATAGACAGCTATACTGACCAGCATCCCTTGGTTTTGCAAGGTGCAAGGCGCTTATACAAAAAGCATCACAAATATGCTCCCGTGTTAATGGATATTTACTATGATTATCTTTTGGTAGAAAACTGGTCAACCTACGCCAGCACTCCATTGATTAACTTTACAGAAGCTGTGTATGTGGTTTTGAAGCAGCACATGCACACATTCCCTCCACCAGTGAATGAACACACCGCCTATTTAATTCAACATAACTGGTTGATGAGCTACACTACTTTAGAAGGACTTGCGTCCACTTTTGAACGCATGAAACGTCAGGTAACCAAACCAGCATTGTTGGATAATAGCGTTAGCAGTTTGCAAGCACATTATGAATTGTTGAATGAAGAATTTAACCTATTCTTTCCAGAAATGGTGCTTTGGGTGGCGCAGGAAATGGAAGGCATTGATAAAAAAAGAGGGGCTATTGGAATAGTATAACACTTATTGCTACTACAATGATGGATACTATAATAAATGTAAAGGAATAAGTGATTATAGATTATACCAACTAAACACGCTGAAAATAGTTTTTCACCACTATTGTAAATGGGGTATTGTTTCTTACTAACTCAGTTAACACGGATTAGTTTCCATGTTGCCAAACAGCTAGAAATTTGTTGGATAATGTATAGGTTAGATAATGTATAAGTTGTTTTGATTAATATCAGTTAATACGAAGCTAACCAAGCGCGTGCTTCTTCAATGGTTTTTACTACCTTGTGAGGCACAGGCTGTGTTTGGAAAGCAAAAATTCCTTTAAGCACTGTTCTAATAATTGCATTCGGAATAATGTAGGCTGTTCCTTTGCAGTAGTCGCGCATTAGATGCTCATTTTCCTTTAGCCAATCGGCTTGCTGTTTTTGATACTTAATATAAGGTGTAGTCGCTTTAGTGGCATCAAAAAGAATCATTAGGGGTTGCTTGCGTTCATATGTAGCTTTTACCTCTTCTAAATAGGAGGTAAAATTTTCATCATCCGCTTTTTCTCCTGTAAAGGTGACAAGCACCTCGGGGAAATTGCTATCATCTACTATGGCGTATTTTTTCATTTGAGTAGGATAAGTTAAATTAACTTGACGCTAAACATTACATCGCCAATTTGGTTGTGCTGCTTTGTCAATATTAAGCCATTTTGTAAGAAAATCTATAAACTTAGTGGGGGTTGCTTTTTGGGCGTGAAATAATCTTCCAAAATTATTTTCAAAGCATACCAAACGTCAACTTATTTTGCTATCTTACTTTTCAAATTTAAACAAAACGAATAGCAAAATGAAACGAACAACATCCTTTCTTCAGGACAATTCAAGAAGAAAATTCTTAAAACAAACAGTCGCCGCTGGTGTAGGTATCGTCATTTTACCTAGTTATGTGCTGGGTAGAGGTGGTGCAGTGCCACCAAGCGACCGTATCACGGTGGGGTTTATTGGTTGTGGTAAACAAAGCGGTGGTTTGGGGAAACGTCTGATGACAGAGACTCAGGGCGTTCAAATGGTAGCAGCTTGTGATGTAGATACAACAAAACTACAGCGTTTTCAAAATATGGTAAATGAACATTATGCCACTATTAATCAGGTGTCAGAATATAAAGGTTGCGACCCCTACAAAGATTACGAGGCATTGCTTGAGCGCAAAGATATTGATGCTGTGGCTATTGCTACCCCCGACCATTGGCATGCTATTATTGCCATAGCTGCCATGAAAACAGGCAAGGATGTATATTGCGAAAAGCCAATGGCACACACTGTAGAGGAAGGACGAAAAATGGTCGAAGCAACTAGAAAGTATCAGCGTGTTTTTCAAACTGGAAGTATGCAGCGCTCTTGGCAAAGATTTAGACATGCAGTAGAATTAGTACAAAATGGTTATATTGGCGACATCAAAACGGTAAAAGTCAATGTAGGCGACCCCGCCAAATCGTATG
>DAITMC010000292.1:0-4084 GCA_036835365.1 Saprospiraceae bacterium | reverse complement strand
TAGTAAAATATGATTGGCTTCATTTACATCACGAAGATTTTACAGGGCAATATGGTAGATTTTATCGTAGTTTCAACAGTCAACCTTGGTATAGAGAGAATGTACGAAAAATGGAAGAGATGGCGAAAGCGAATGGCTTCAACAAAGTATCGCTTATGAAATTAGCCGTTGTCAAAAAGATAAAAGAATACATTATTGGTGGTGGATTTATTTTTGCTATGTGTTCAGCTACAGATACTTATGATATTGCTTTGGCTGCTGATGGTGTGGATATTTGCGCAGAAATGTACGATGGCGACCCAGCCGATCCTAATGCACAAAGTAAGTTAGATTTTTCTGGTACATTGGCTTTTAGGAATTTTGAACTTATCAGAAATCCTTTAGAATATGAGCATTCTACCATTGACAACAGTTTGAGAAGAGCCGTTAATCCCGAGCAAGATTATTTCACGCTGTTTGATTTTTCTGCCAAATACGACCCTATTCCTTGTATGTTAACGCAAAATCATACACGCACCGTAAAAGGATTCATGGGCCAAACAACAGCTTTCAAAAATGAATATATCAAACCTAATGTCTTGATTTTGGGTGAAAATAAACCTGCTGACGAAACTCGTTATATTCACAGCACTCTGGGAGAAGGCTTCTGGACATTTTATGGTGGGCACGATCCAGAGGATTATCGCCACTATGTGGAAGACCCAGAAACAGACCTAAATTTACATCCTAATTCGCCAGGTTATCGTCTTATATTGAATAATATACTCTTTCCTGCTGCCAAAAAGAAAAAACGAAAAACATAGCCTCCTCCCAAAATCAAAAAGCGACGAATAAAATAATGGAGAAAAGCCGTTTACGCTTTTCTCCATTATTTTATTTTCGCTAATACAACCTAATAACGCCATCATCCTTCCTTTTAAAAAGGGGCAACAGATAAGAATCTGTATTTATCATCAATGAATTATTTGCAACTCATCATTTAAAATTTAACCCATGAAGTTTATGCTTATTTTTTGGGCGTTCGCATTTTTTAGCTATGTCAACCAATGGATAGATTATATTGATCCAAATGGTAAATTCGCAATAGCCGCTCCTGCTCCATTAACACATAAAGCAGATACCATCCAAACAGAAATCGGTGAACTTATTTATCATACTTTATTTCATCAAGCGGATGCTCAATCTGCCAATCAAGTGTTCATGCTCAGCTACTGTGATTATCCTGAAGGCAGTGTACATTCTGATTCTACGGCATTGTTGGATGATTTTTTCAAAGCCACCATTCGAGAAGCTACTTTTAGCATTAATGGAGAATTAATGTATCAATCTGATGAAGTGGTACAAGGTTTCTCAGGCAAATATTGGCGGATAGACTATCGCAATCGGCAAGCAGTCATTAAGACCAAAGCTTTCGTCGTCAAAAATCGTTACTATGCCCTTCAAATAGTTACGACCAAAGAAAAACATCTTAACCCTGATAATGAACGCTTTATGAATTCTTTCCGATTGATGAACTAACTAAACTTGATGATATTTGTCAAGAAAATTTGCATTTCTCAAAAAAAGCACCTAAATTAACCTTCAGTTAACAAATAGAACAATAATTGACGCAATGCACCACATCGCTAGTTTCATAGAGTATCTGCAATATCAAAAACGTGCCTCCAAGCATACAATTACTGCCTATCAAAAGGATTTGGAGCAGTTCGCTCAATTTCTGAAGGTTCAATTTGAAGTAGATACATTGATAGCAGCTAATCACAAGCAGATTCGTGCATGGATATTGTTGCTATCTGATGAAAAGAAAACATCAAAAACGATTCAACGAAAATTAGCCACCCTGAGATCGTTCTACAAATTCTTATTAAGTCAGGAATTAATCGCCACAGATCCCACATTAAAGGTACTGAATGTAAAGACAGGTAAGCGTTTACCAACGGTGGTGCTGGCGCAGCAAATGCAGCAACTTTTTGAAAAAGCAGATTTTTCGCAAGACTATAAAGGGCAAAGAGACCGACTTATATTAGAACTACTCTATGGAATAGGTCTAAGAAGGGCAGAATTAACTCAATTGACTATCAGCGACTTAGACTTTGGTAGAAAACTCATTGTTATTCACGGGAAAGGAAACAAGCAACGTCTAATCCCTTGTGTTCCTTTTCTACAAACTATGATGGAAAAGTTCGTTGCACTTAGAGAAAAAACATTTCCCAATACCACTCATCCTCAATTGTTTCTTACTGGAAAAGGAGAGCCTGTGTACGAAAAGCTAGTCTATAGAGTCGTTCATCAATATCTTTCTCAAGTAACGACAACAGAACAGCGCAGCCCACATGTGCTACGGCATACATTTGCTACGCACCTACTGGATAGTGGTGCGGAACTAAATGCTATTAAAGAGTTGCTAGGGCACAGTAGTTTGGCCGCCACTCAAATATACACGCACAATTCGATTGAAAAACTATTAGCCGTTTACCAAAAAGCCCACCCCAAAGCTCAGAACGAATAGCTTCTGCAAGAAGAAGTTATGGCGAATTTATTTATTCATCAAAATTATTAGCGTTATGAGAGTACAAACAAGATCAATTTCCTTCAAAGCGGATCAAAAATTGATTGCTTTTATTGAGGAGAAAATGGAAAAGCTAACTCGTTTTTTTGACCGTATTCAAATGGCTGACGTAGTATTAAAATTAGAGAACTCTGGGCAAGTGAAAGAAAAAATTGCAGAAATTCACCTGCAAATACCGGGGGAGGTACTCATAGCAAAAGCTGAAAGTAAATCCTTTGAAACAGCCACCAATACAGCTATTGACAGTTTAAAGCGCCAACTCAAACGCTACAAAAGCAAGTTAATTGACAGAAGCTAACTACCACCAATGAAAGCAGGCAAAACACCTTATGTTACTTTGGTTTTGTCTGCTTTACTCATACTGCTTACCAATTTTTTTCTAAAATTATCTTCACAATTTGGTTCATCGAAAAAAAATAAGATATTTGCGACACTTTTGAAAAAAAAGAAGAAACATAGTTATTTTTTCAGAGAAAAGATTATCTTTGCATTCGCTTTTTGAAAGGGCTAGGTTGTTTTGTAAAATATAGGTAATAAAAAGCCAGTATAGCTCAGTTGGCCAGAGCAGCTGATTTGTAATCAGCGGGTCGGGGGTTCGAATCCCTCTACTGGCTCATCAAAAAGCAAGGAAAGGAAAGTCTTTCCAAGTTAAGTTGGGGGTGCGCCGGAGCTGGAGAGCCGGGCCAGACTGTAAATCTGGTGTCTCTGACTGAATAGGTTCGATTCCTATCACCCCCACACATTGAAAATAAGATACCAACAAAAGAAAATGAGTTGTAATTGCTCGGTTTTCTGTAGGCTAAATAAGCGGGAGTAGCTCAGTTGGTAGAGCATCAGCCTTCCAAGCTGAGGGTCGCGGGTTCGAGTCTCGTCTCCCGCTCAAAATTGGTAGTTGTTTGTTGTTCTTTGTTGACTGACAATTTAATTTGGAAGAAGTATTGAGTAAAAAGTGTGCACAGCAATAAACAACGCCAATGTAGCTCAGGGGTAGAGCACTTCCTTGGTAAGGAAGAGGTCGAGGGTTCAACTCCCTTCATTGGCTCAACATGTGCGCATTAATTTCGTATTTTAACATTATATCACTAAATTCTTGACCAGACATAAAAATCTTTAACTGATGGCAAAGGGTACATTTGATAGATCGAAACCGCACTTAAATATCGGTACAATTGGTCACGTTGACCACGGTAAAACTACTTTGACTGCTGCAATTACTTATGTATTGGCAGAAAAAGGCTTGGCGGAGAAGACAGATTATGATAAAATTGATGGTGCTCCAGAAGAGAAAGCGCGCGGTATTACAATCAATACAGCACACGTTGAATATCAGACAGAGCTTCGTCATTACGCACACGTTGACTGTCCAGGTCACGCCGATTATGTGAAAAACATGGTAACAGGTGCGGCACAGATGGATGGTGCAATCTTAGTAGTAGCGGCAACAGACGGTCCAATGCCACAAACACGCGAACATATCCTTCTTGCTCGTCAGGTAGGTGTTCCTAAGATTGTTGT
>DAITMC010000291.1:0-4120 GCA_036835365.1 Saprospiraceae bacterium | reverse complement strand
TTTTCTCAACTAGCCCCTTACTGGAAATTATGAAAAGGCAACTCGATCGTTTATTCCATCCCAAATCGGTTGCGGTTATTGGTGCGTCTAATCAGGTAGGGAAGGTGGGCTACCTTACTTACTACAATTTAAAATCTGCTGGGTTCAAAGGAAAACTTTATGCCATCAATTTAAAACACCGCACCATTCAAGGCGATTTAAGCCATAGAAGAATAGGCGACATTCCTGCCACAGTTGATCTTGCGATTATCGCCACACCAGCCAATACGGTGGTGGACTTAGTTCAAGAATGCGGCAAAGCCAAAGTAGGCGGTGTCGTTATTTTGACTGCGGGCTTCAAAGAGTCAGGTAAAATTGGTCAAGAGATGTTGGATGATATTAGCCGCTTAGCCCGCCAATATCAAACTCGGATACTAGGTCCGAATAGCTTAGGTTTCATCAATAACAATATTCAACTGAATGCTAGTTTTGCACCACAAAAGGTAAAATTAGGTAAATTGGCATTTATCACGCAAAGTGGCGCATTGGCAACTGCTATTTTGGATTGGACGGCTAATCAAAATATTGGACTGAGTTTTTTTATTTCCAGCGGAGCGATGATTAATGTGGACTTCCACGACCTGATTGATTACTGCGCCATGGATAACCACACTGCTTGTATTCTCATTTACATGGAATCTATTGTTGATGCTCGACGTTTTATGAGTGCCAGCAGAAATTTTGCCCGCTCTAAACCTATCATTATCCTTAAATCGGGCGCAAGTTTGGAAGGCGCAAAAGCAGCTTTTTCACATACGGGCAGATTGGCGGGTAACGATTTGGTCTATTCGGCTGCTTTTCAACGTGCAGGCATTGTTCGTGTCAATCGAATCGCTGCGCTATTCCACTGTGCGCAAGCCTTTGCCACGCTACCTCGTTTGAAGGGAAATCGCTTGGCAATTATCACTAATGCGGGCGCAACAGGTGTGATGGCGACGGACTATCTCTACAAAAAAGGTGGACAACTAGCCGTTATTCCAGAGGAAATCATACAGAGGCTTAATACTTTTTTACACGTTGGTTGGAGTCAGTCTAATCCTATTGATTTACTGGGCGAAGCCACTGCGGATGAGTTTAAGCAGACGCTTCGTCTTTGCGCAAAATGCACAACTATTGATGGTTTTTTAGTCATTCTAACACCACAATATGCTAGCGACCCTACTGGTATTGCAGCGGCAGTGGTAGAAGTTTCAAAAAAGTTGGATAAGCCCTTACTGACCGTTTGGATGGGAGAAGAAGCAGTGGAAAAAGGTAGAGATTTATTAGACCAGAACGGAGTACCTTGCTATCGCTACCCTGAAAGTGCAGTGGATGCTTTTATAAAAATGTATGAATACAATTACCATATTGAATTGCTTTATCAAACGCCACCTGCTACTCCAGAACAGTTTCACCCTGAATATGATAAGGCAAAAAAATTAATAACCCAACTCATGGATGCCAAAAAAGAGCGGCCTTCGCCAGTGGAAGTCAAGCAATTATTGACTTACTACGATATTCCGGTAACGCCCTACCATGTGGCACACAATGAAGCACAAGCCATTGCTGCTGCACAATCCGTTGGATTCCCAGTCGCCTTAAAGATTCTTTCCCCTGATATTGTCAGTAAGAGCGATGTGGGCGGCGTTCAATTAAATATCGAAGACGAGGAAGCCCTCCTTTTGGCTTATCAGCAAATATTGAAAACAATCGAGCTTCATCAACCCGAAGCTAAAATTGAGGGTGTTTTAATCGAAAAAATGGTGAGCAAACGCCACGAATTAATTATTGGCGCAAAAGACGATCCCGATTTTGGTCCAGTCATCACCTTTGGTAAAGGAGGCATCACGGTGGAAGTTTTTAAGGATTTGAATGTGGGATTACCCCCGCTCAATATGATGTTGGCGCAGCGATTAATCGAGCAAACAAAGTCCTATCAAGTGCTGAAAGGTTATCGCTCCTATCCTTCAGTAGATTTAGAGCAGCTCAAATTTACACTCTGCAAGTTTAGTTATTTGTTAATGGATTTTCCAATGATTAAAGAACTAGAAATCAACCCTTTTGTCATAGATGAAACAGGGGCTATGGCTTTGGATGGATTTATTCATTTGGACATCAATACTACATTTGCTCCCCGATACACTTATCCTCATTTGGCTATTTCGCCTTATCCTTCTCAGTACACCAAAAATATCCTACTCAAAGACGGTACGCCTGCCCTGCTTCGGCCAATTTTAGCAGAAGATGAGCCGCTGGAGGCTGAGCTATTTGACTACCTTTCGGAAAACACCATTTATTTTCGCTTTTTTGGCTATCGCCCAAAATTAACTCATGATTTACTTACCCGCTTTACCCACATAGACTACGACCGTGAAATGGCTATTGTGGCAGTAGTAGAAGTGGAGGGCAAAAAAAGGTTAGCCGGTGTTGTTAGAATTATTGCCGATGCTTGGAATGAAGCAGCAGAATATGCCATCGTTGTAGCAGATGATTTTCAAGGAAAGGGACTTGGCAAAGCATTGACCAATTATATCCTCGAAATAGCCAAAGAGAAAGGCATTGGCCGAGTATTCGCTTCCGTCTTGGTGGGCAATAAAAGAATGTTGAGCATGTTCAAAAGCAATGGCTTTGTTTTAGAAAGAGAAGATTTTCAGACCTACCATGTGGAAAAAGAATTGTGAGCAAGCGCAAATGCTTACTCCAAACTCCAACTTGTCCCCTCTTTGCCATCTTTCAAAGCAATATTTGCTTCCTTGAGTGCATCTCTAATTTTATCGGCTGTTCCCCAGTCTTTATTTGCTCTAGCTTGCTTTCGGATGTCAATAATGAGGTGCATTAACCCTTCTAAAGCAGCATCGCTTTTGCTGTTGTTGCTGGCTAGTTCATCCTGCAAGCCAAATACTTGATAGATAAACTGTTGATAAGTTTGCTGAAGTAAGTCGAAAGTGCCCTTGTCAATGCTTTGAATCGGCAATTGTTGATGCTTGAATTTATAAACAAAACTGCTCAATTCCATCATGCGAGCAATGGCTTTGGCGGTATTGAAGTCGTCGTTCATGCCTTCATGTATTCCTACTATCAAGTCATTCACTTCTTGGTCTGTGGCATTGTCTATTTTGGGTTTCCCAACATACTCCAGTTTTTGCAGAATAGCATTGGTATCCATTAACTTACGATAGCCTTTTTCAGCCGATTGCAACCCTTCATCCGTAATGTCCAACGTGCTACTGTAGTGTGCCTGAAGCATGAAATAGCGCACTGTCATTGGGCTATACGCTTTTGAAACTTTATCACTATTGCCCGAAAATAATTGTTGTGGCGTAATAGTATTGCCATCGCTCTTCGACATTTTTTTACCATTGAGCAACAGCATATTCGTATGCAGCCAATATTTCGCTCCACCATGATGACAAGCCGCCTTGTTTTGGGCAATTTCGTTTTCGTGGTGTGGGAATTTCAAATCATTGCCGCCACCATGAATGTCAAATTCTGTGCCTAAGTACTTGGTACTCATAGCGGAGCATTCTAAGTGCCAGCCTGGAAAACCCATAGACCAAGGCGATTTCCATTGCATCAGGTGCCCTTGATGGGCTTTCATCCAAATGGCAAAATCAGCAGGATGTTGCTTTTCAGATTGATTTTTTAGATTATCTCTAGTTTCGGTGAGCAATTCTTCGACCACTCGACCAGAAAGTTGACCATAAGTGCCTTTTTCTTTTATAAACTTCTCGGTATCGAAATAAACGGAGCCATTTTTCTCGTAAGCGTAGCCATTATCTATGATTTGCTGCACCATTTCGATTTGTTCTGGTATATGCCCCGTTGCCGTTGGTTCTATGCTAGGGGTCAAGTTATTGAAGATACGCATCATTTCATGGAAGCCATTGCTGTATTTTTGGGCCACTTCCATCGGTTGCAACTGCTCTAATTTGGCTTGTTTAGCCAATTTATCCTCCCCATTGCTCGATTCATCGGCATCGCCGACCAAATGCCCTACATCGGTGATGTTGCGCACATAGCGCACTCGGTAGCCCAAAAATAGCAAGTAGCGGTAAATCACATCAAAACTGGTGAAAGTACGGCAGTTGCCCAAGTGAACATC
>DAITMC010000290.1:0-4133 GCA_036835365.1 Saprospiraceae bacterium | reverse complement strand
TAGTATAATCCATCCAGTTAAATCGGCGCACTTTATAAGGACAGTTGTTTGCACAGTAGCGTGTACCGATACAACGATTGTAAGCCATCTGGTTTAAACCTTCTTCACTGTGCGGTGTTGCAGCCACTGGACATACATTCTCGCAAGGTGCATTATCACAATGCTGACACATAAGCGGTTGATATACTACATTTGGCGTTTCGTAATCACCATAGTAATAGCGGTCAATTCTTAACCAAGCCATTTCGTGGTGTCTGCCTACCTCGGTTTTTCCAACTACCGGAATGTTGTTTTCTGACATACAAGCCACCACACAAGTACCGCAGCCAATACAAGCATTCAAATCAACGTGCATCCCCCAGTGATGCCCCAACTTGAAGGTATCTTCGTGTCCAGGGTATAACTGGTAGGAGTTTAATTCTTGATGGTGCTTGCGCTCCTCTTTCAAGCCCATATAATTCGCCGCAAAAGGCTTCATGCTGCCATGATGCCCTGCATCCTCTTCATGGTCATCGTCATGATGTTCACCATGAATGAAACGCTCCAAATCTTTTAGATTTGTTCTTCTGATGACAACAGCATTGGTTAAAACACCCTGAAAACCTTTTCTGATAGTTGTTACTGCTTCTTCATCAATATTGATGCCTCCCTCTTCTTCTTGAAGACCAATTGAGTGATGGTATTGTACACAAGCTAGGCGTTTATCCTCGCCAGCTTTACCTATATACTCAGCATCAGCATAGTATTGTAAGTTACCATTTTTATCTACATTCAACCAAGCCTGCACATTAGTACCAATGTTTTCGCCCGCCTTAGCCACTATATTTCTGCCATATCCTAAAGCAACAGCTACTGTACTAGCTTTTAACCCAAAAGTTCTAATAGCAGTTACCGATGCTTCAGCACCGTTTGCTTTAATAGTAGCAATATCTGCCTCGCCATAAACTTCGTTGTTATTTAAACCTTTGAAGCCTGTAAATTTCCAGTCTCCATCCCACTGAATAGGAATTTGCAAATAATTCCCCCAAGTACAACGCGTAACAGGGTCTGGCATTTCTTGCAACCAAGGATTACTAGCGTACTGACCTGCACCAATTCCTACCGTTTCAAATAAAGCTACCTCCAATTCTGCTTTCGACGGCTGATTAATTCTGCGAGCAGCTTCTGCTACATTTCCAGAGAACGCCGTAGCAATTGTAGCTACTTCTGTTTCTAATATCCCATCGTGTAGGAAGTTATCCCAAAATATTTGTTGGCTATTAAACCTAGTTTGACGCTCAAAAATATTAGTCAACCAGTTATTTTTCAAATATTCATAGTAAGGTTGATCTGCCTCGACATTGTAATTAGGACTATCTGCCCAAATCAACAAAGTCTCCTCTGCTTGGCGCGTGTTGAACAACGGACGAATAGTCGGCTGAACAATACTAAAGATACCACGCTTAGGCTCTACATCTCCCCACGATTCCAAGTAGTGATGGCTGGGCAGCAAATAATCACAAAGTGCCGATGTTTCATTGAATGTACCTGCAAAGGAAATTTTCAACTTCACTTTTGACATTGCCTCTGCAAATTTCATGCTACTAGGCAAATCAAAAGCTGGATTAGCATCATCCAAAATAATGACCGCACTTGGCACTTTGCCACTATTGATTCTACCGACTAGGGTCGAAATATCTCTATCACTGCCTTGACGTTGCAATGAAGCGTGACTAAAATCAAGTGTTGTGCCATAATTTCCCAACAAATCGTTGATGGCATTCACCAAAACTTGCTCTCCAGTATTGTTTGAACCCGAAACCACTAAGGATTTACCTCTAAAATCGTAGAGTTCTTTTGCATATTTTTTCAGTTCATTTGCTGCTTTCTGCTCTAGTGCTGGAGCTGTAATGCGCTGAGCACCTGCCAATGTGGCTATTTCATTGTAAAGCACTGCAATGGCAGCACCTTGCTCAGAAGGGCGAATCACTACTCTATCATCTGCGTTTGAGCCAGTCAAAGACATATGACTTTCCACTTGAATATGGCGAGACATATGCGCACCTTTTGCCTTCTCAATCTTTCTATTTTTCACATAATCGGCGGCATATTCTATTGGCGAAATCCAAGTACCTAAAAAGTCTGCGCCAATGCTCATCATCACTTCTGCTTTATCAAAGTGATAAGCAGGAATGACTCGCTGTCCAAAATTTTCTTGATTTGCCTCTAATATAGCAGCACTAGAAATTGGATCATAAGTGATATGATTAGTAGTTGGATATTTTGCTTTAAATTCGTCAATAACCGCTTTTGTAGTTGGACTCAATACTGTATTGGAGATGATAACAATCTCGCCTGCCGTACTTAACTTGCTTTTAATTTCGGTATCTAATACTTTCCAATCTAGCTTTTCTTTCTTATCAAATTTGCCGTTCTCCACTTTATAAGGCGCCATTAAGCGACTAGTGTCGTACAAATCTAGTACGCTAGCTTGCGTTCTTGCATTAGTTCCACCTTTTGTAACGGGAGATAAGCTATTTCCTTCTATTTTGATGGGTCTTCCTTCACGCGTTTTTACGAGCACTGCACAGTAATCACCTCCCTTTACGAAAGAGGAAGCGTAGTAGGTAGCTACGCCCGGAACAACTTCATCTGGCTTGACCACATAAGGTAACGCCCTACGAACAGGAATATCACAACTGGCAGCAACAGTAGCCGCCCCTACACTAAAGCCTAAGTATTTCAGGAAATCTCTCCTAGAAGCAGGCGCTTCTGTTATTTTTTCTTCAGCAACTTCTTGAATGATAGGTAAAGCGATAAACTCTTGATTGGCTATGCTTTTTAATGCTGGATCATTGTTTAGTTGTTCGACCCCTAACCATAATTCTTGATTATCCTCTAATTTCATGTTTGCTCTTAATTTATATAGTTTTGGTCAAGTTACTGAACAACTTGACCTTTTCCTTTTCTTGTTTTACAAAATATTGATTAGTAATGACATTTTTGACAACCCAAGCCACCTATATCTTCTACCGTTACTTTAGCTCTCTCTCCTGATTTTAACTCTTCGTGGTACTTTTCATAAGACTGGTAATAATCATTACCTACAAATTGGACCTCTGTTTGTCTGTGGCAATTCACACACCAACCCATACCAAGTGGTGAATACTGATATACTACTTCCATTTCCTGAACAGGACCATGACAGGTTTGACACTCCACTTTTCCAACTGCTACGTGTTGAGCATGGTTGAAATAAGCATGGTCAGCCAAGTTATGTATTCTTATCCATTCAATCGGACCCTGTATTTTAGGCTTTAATTCATTGGTCAACGAAGTTTTTATACCTTTCCACTGTTCGTCAATGACATTGGATACTTCTACTGTTTTATCTGGATTGTCTTTCACAAACTCATCCCCAATCCATTTAGTAAAAATCTTTTTGACCTCATCTTCACTTAAATTATCATAATTGTCAATATATTTATCTGTAGTAGGGTCGTAGCCAATAGATGCGTAAATCTTAGTTAACTCCGCTGTACCATATTGAGAGCCTTTCTTAATGGCACGGTGACAATTCATACAAGTATTCGTTGCTGGAATGACGGAATGCTTTGAACGGCGCGCACCATCGTGGCAATATTGACACTCAATTTTATGCAAACCTGAGTGTGTTGCGTGAGAGAATTTGATGGGCTGCTCTGGCTGATAGCCCTGTTGACGACCTAACTCTATGGCGTTATTCACTGTGGTATATCCGCCAAGCACCACTACAGTAAAAATTACAAAGCTAATCACGCCCCTGCTAGTCAGAATGTCAACCAGTGTTTTGCGTTTAGCCTCTGTATTGCCCGCTTTTAGTTCGGATAAATAGTTAAGATTAGCAATGATTCTAGCTAGGATAACAGAAAGTAACACTAATGCCGCCAAAAGACCTACAAATAGCGGCGTATTAATCCCCTTTTTTTCTTCTGCAACCACTACCCCATCTCCTCCTGCTACGGCTGCTTTGCCATAGGTGCCAGTGTAAACACCATCAATGTAAGCCAATAAGTTGGCAATGTCGTCATCAGAAAGCCCTGTGAAGTTACTCATCACCACTGGCTTCCATTGATTCCAAAGCTCAACAGCTCTTGGATGACCCTCGTTAATTA
>DAITMC010000289.1:0-4149 GCA_036835365.1 Saprospiraceae bacterium | reverse complement strand
TGCCAGAAGACCATGTGGTAGGCAAACCGCTATTTATTTGGATGTCTGCTAAAGAGGGTAGCCCACTAAAAGGTATTCGATTCAACAGAATTTTTAGATCCGCAGATAAAAATTAAGTAATCTATCCATTTTTAGTATATTTGACACCAGAATTACTTAGCATAGAAAAGTGAAAAACAGTGGGGTCGTTGTATGTCATTGCTTTTAATGACCTATTTTCATTGCTTTCTGATGTTGTATGAAAGTGAAATAGATAAGTTTCCCATTTTGCAGTACAAAAAGAAAATTAGCTTAATATGATAACCATTTGCACCGATATAAATTCTTTTCACTAACGCCAATTGTACTAATATGAATCCAATTTTTGAATTACTCAAGCGCCTTTTTTCATCGTTATTTACTACGACAACAACTCCAACTACAGATAAACCAACCACAACAAGTCCACCAAAATCAGAAACCCCTCCAGAAAAAGAGGAGCAATCTAGTGATTCTTCTGATTTGCCAAAGGATACGGTCATTGTTACCGAAGTATTGCCATTTGAAATCAAGCCAGGAGAAGTCGTGGAGGACAAACCTAAAGATACACAAGCCACAGAAACAACTCCGACTACTCCTAAACCGCCCGTAGTAACAGTAAAATCCACCAAATATATGTGGTGTTTAGATAATGGGCACGGGAAAGCAACCCCAGGTAAGCGCTCTGCACCTTTTGAAATGGATGGTATTAATTTGCAATTCTTTGAATATGAATTTAATAGAGATATCGTCAAGCGAATGATAGCTGCCATGACAGAGAAGGGAATTAAATTTTTTAATGTCGTACCAGAGCTAGAAGGTGATATTACATTACAAGAAAGAGTACAACGAGCTAACAACCTTTCTAGTAACTTACCCAAGTTGTATGTATCCATTCATGCCAATGCAGGACCTGTGCGTCCAGGAACAGACTGGTCGGCTGCCAACGGAATAGAAACTTGGCATTTTCATGCTAGCAATAGAGGGCGTGCAATGGCGGTATTTTTTCAAGAGGAAATTGTAAAAGCAACAGGTTGGCGAAATAGAGGGTTAAAGTCAACGGCAGAGAAAAATTTATATGTCCTACGCCACACGAATATGGCAGCAGTATTAACAGAGAATGGATTTTTTAATAATTTAGATGAGGTGAAAAAATTGATGCGCGACGATATACGCCAAGCGATTGCTGATGCCCATGTAGCGGCAATCATAGAAATTGAAAGAAAAGGACTGTCTTAGTTCTAAATATTAAAGCAGCGATTCACCAAAACTTTAAGTTTTGGTGAATCGCTCTTGCCTTCATTTGCTTCTGGTAAGAAAACTTCAAAACATTTTTTCTGCTTAGTAGTTAAAGAAAGCAGAGCTGGATAAGCTTGTACTCATCATCAGTCGTAGTGTACTATGAATCAGGCAATTAATAATACTCATCAATTCACTTTTTCTACTCATGTTAAACATCTACTAGAGAAAGTTACTGTTTATATTGCCTTATCTGGTTTTCTCATTAACTTAGCACTTATTATCTTAGCCAATAATGATTTGCTGCCCTTTGCAGTTGCTGAAGAATTGAAAGGAACACCTATTCACGCTATTTATACTCCTTTTTCTATTATTCTCTTTTATGAAGTTTACCTGTTTGTTTACCATCTTTCCGATTCATTTAGCTTATCCGTCGGTAAACAATTTGAAATTGCAGCTTTGATTGTGCTTCGCCGTATTTTTAAGGATATTTCTGAAATGGAACTCACTGGTTCATGGTGGAGCGATAGCCATAATTTGAAATTAGGCTCTGATATGATAGGCGTTGTCTTAATGTTTCTGCTGATTCTGGCTTTTTATCAATTTAATAGGAATAGAGAAAAAGAACCTAACTATACGAATATAGAACAATTCATTTTGTTAAAAAAAGGGATTGCACTGTTGCTTGTTCCTGTTTTAGTGGTGCTTTCTGTGTACAGTTTAGGCGGTTGGTTATGGGAAATTGCCTCTTACGAAAAGGGCCATGTTGCAACGTTAAGCGAAGTAAATTATATCTTTTATGATGACTTCTTCACTGTGCTAATTGTTGTAGATATTGTTTTATTGATTATATCATTTATCCACACGGATAGATTCAGCTTAGTTATTCGCAACAGTGCCTTTATTATTTCTACCATTTTAATACGGCTTTCTTTTACTGCCGAAAATTATATGGGTATTTTTCTATCTGTGGCAGCTATTGCTTTCAGTGTATTGATGCTTTACATCTTTATCAGATATAAAGATGTGGAGCGACTGCGATAGTTTACATGCTGTATCGCTATATCAGATAAATAATAATATTAAAGTCAGTACAATACCACCTAAAGTAAAATACATTCCTTTTCTAAATATAGGAGTTTTAGGCATAAACATCCAAAACGAAGAAATAACAAAAAATAATAAGGACAAACCAAAAAAGATGTTAAAAAAATACAATGGCTCAGATGATTTAGCTTTGTGAAGATGCGTCATTTTTCCTAGAACAAAAGGCAGTTCTTTGACGGTGTATTCTGCCAACCCTGTATCCTTATTATATGTTCCAGTATCAAAATGAATTATGTTGCCTTCTTCTTTCTGGATTTTTAATTGCTTGATACCCAATAGCTGACTTAACTCATGTTTCTCTGCATTCACTTTAATCTGCTTATTGACTTGTTTTTCTTGTTTTAACCAGTCCGTATCACGAAAAATAAGCACGATACCACTAATAGCATACACTGCCATGATACCCACTAAAAAAAAACCTAAATAGCGATGTACAATACGCATAGATAAATTTTTGTTGTTTGCCATAACCTATGATTTTGTTGTATTTGTATTTAATCTAAATACAAATATAAATATATTTTTTATTTCACAAGCCCCATCAACCAAAAAAAACTTTCGTTGGCATCGGGTAGTAAGATATTGGAATCAAGCGTCAAAATTAGAAATTCAGTACAATTCCTAACGATGGTAATACACTGCCATCAACGCTTTCGTTCACTTGTACTAGACTTGGTGGTGTAGTAATTTCTCCTTTATCGTCTCTACTCAAACCAAAACGAGGTTCAGAAGGTTGCGCTTGTGCCAACGCATTTTGGATGTCTAGGAAGAGATCAAAACTGAATTTTTTGAAATTCCATTTTTTATCTACTCGAATATCCATTTGATTAAAAGCATCAAGCCGAACTGTACCTAAATTATTATAATCAAAAATTACAGCAGGATAATTGGCTAAAGTAGCCACTTGGTCTATTGGTGGATAAGGTGCTTTGCCTAAGTATCGATATCGCATACTGGCTTCCCAATTGTTGCCAAATTTATAACCCGCTAGCAACGAAACTAATGTTCCATTGTCCCAAACTGCTGGTAAAAATCTTGTATTATCCGTGCTTGTAAATTCGCTATTATAAAAAGTTAAGGCTGCCACGCCATACCATTTGCCATTAAACTTTTGTTGATAAAGTAATTCTACACCATAAGTCCTCCCTTTTCCATTAGAAATAATTGGCTCATTACCGAATACTTCAAAGCCACCGCCTTTATTAGCCAATGAAACATTGTCTGTGATAGAAACTGGATAGTTATCATACTTTTTATAAAAACTTTCCACAGTCAATCGAGAAGATTTGTTCAGTAAATATTCTATACCTAGCACTGCGTGGTCGCTAAGTATATATTTTGTATCTTGATTGGCGTAAGTCCCATCATTACTTTGAAAACCCAATGAAGTATAAGGCAGTATTTTAAAATATCTACCTAAGGAAGCATTTATTGTCCAGTCGCTATCTTCCGAAAAGCGATAAGATATTGAGGCTCTAGGGCTAATGGTTCTGTAGATTTCATTACCTTTAGTAGTAAAAGTATTCCCATCAGTGCGTAATCCGAATGATATGCCCAGTTTATCATCGACAAAGCGAGCGGAACTTTGAGCAAATAAACCATACCGCAATAGTTGTAAAGAGGAATTAAATTGACGGTTGTTAGGTAAGTTAATAGTATTGTTGGTATAGTTGGCTTGGATAAGCGTAATACCGTATGAATGAGTCCATTTGCCTGCGAATTGTGTGATACTGGTGCGAAGTCGCGTTTCCATCTCTTTAGCGTCATTTTCTAGGAAAAGTCCAT
>DAITMC010000288.1:0-4154 GCA_036835365.1 Saprospiraceae bacterium | reverse complement strand
TAAAAATTGAAAAATGAATGCGATTAGTATATTCGATATGCTCAAAATAGGCGTTGGTCCTTCGAGTTCGCACACTTTAGGTCCTTGGAAGGCGGCTAGTGCTTTTGCTCAACATTTACAGCCTTTGAAGGATGTTCAAGAAGTTAAAATATCCTTATTTGGCTCTTTAGCACTTACAGGTAAAGGTCATGGAACAGACCTTGCCTTGCTGATGGGCTTGAGTGGTGAACAGCCAGAAAGCGTTGACTTACAAAAAGTAATGACTTTACCTCAACAAGTACAACTCACCCACCAACTTCTACTTAATGGCAAGCGAACGATTATTTTTCATCCGCAGCAGCACATCATTTTCAATTTCTTCGAGCGTTTGCCATTTCATTCTAACGGAATGCTTTTTGAAGCATTCGATAGTCAAGGGGAGAAAATAGTGGAAGAAATATATTATTCTCTAGGTGGTGGGTTCATCAGCAGGGGAGAAGAAGTGCTGGCAACAGACCGGGCATCCCCTAAATACGACTGCCCAAATGCGATATGTCTATTGTCAGAATGTAAAAAAGCACGACTTAATATTTCTGAACTAGCCTTACAAAATGAACTTCAATGGGCAGCATTGCCAGAAGTTAAACATCGAATTAACCAAATTTGGGAAATCATGAAATCCTCCGTTTACAAAGGTTGCCATACAGAAGGTACACTTCCTGGCGGGTTGCAGGTAAATCGTCGAGCAGCAGCAATCAATAAAAAACTACTAAACGGCATTCACTACGATAGTTACGAAACATGGTTGGCAGCTATTGCGCAATCTGGACATCATTTTTCTACTATTTCTAAATGGATTGGATGTTTTGCTATGGCAGTAAACGAAGAAAATGCTGCTTTTGGTAGAATTGTAACCGCACCAACGAATGGTTCGGCGGGCGTTATTCCAGCAGTGTTACACTATTATTGCTGTTTTGTGAACCAACAGGCTTCTGCAAATGATATCATGCGTTTTTTGCTTGCCGCTTCGCAAATTGGGGCTTTGTTCAAACTCAATGCTACCATCTCGGCGGCGGCAGGTGGATGTCAAGCGGAAATCGGAGTATCCTCTGCTATGGCAGCGGCAGCTTTGACAGAATGCTGTGGCGGAAGCGTGGAACAATCTTTAATCGCTGCTGAAATAGCCATGGAACACCATTTAGGGTTAACTTGTGATCCCATTGGTGGCTTGGTGCAGATTCCTTGTATTGAGCGCAATTCCATGGGGGCAGTAAAAGCAATTATGGCAAGTAATTTAGCCCTTGAAACCGAACCGCAACATGCCAAAGTCTCCCTTGACCAAGTGCTTAAAACCATGTGGGAAACCGCTAACGATATGAATGAAAAATACAAAGAAACCTCTACTGGCGGATTGGCAGTACATGTTACTGTTCCTGAATGTTAGTACACAATTATAAAATGAGAACTATTGCATCAATATTGCTATTGTGGGTTGCACCTATCCCTATTTCAAAAGGTTGTAGCCCTTTTATTAAATCATTTGGCAGCTATTCTTTTGTTAGTAAAGATATTCTTGCTAACGCAGCAAAAGAAATTCCTTTTGCCTTCAATTTTGATTTTGGATTAATTTATCAATATTTTGGTGATGAGGCTGCACAACAAGAGCGGCAAAATCTAAAAGAATGGCAAGAGCGCGTATGCGACTATGCTGATTTGAAAGACATTGAATACATCGTTTACAAAGCATCAAAAGATGAACTGGGGATGATGCAAGAGGCTTTGTTCGAGAAGAATGCCATATTGCCAGTAGCATTTGAAGGTAATAGCTTTGCCGATTATCTTATTGGGCTAAAATGTGAAGAAACAGTAGCTTATCTCATTTTTGCTAAAACTTGTGAATCACATGTAATCATTCCACAAGATAACTGGCAGAACATCCAAAGAGATAAACAAGTGATGGAAGACCTTATCAAACAAGGACTTCAACAATTCAGACGCACTAACTCACACTTTATCAAACTACGCTACGCTTATCAAATCATTCGATTGGCGCACTACAAAGGTAGCCATGAAGAAGTGTTGAAATTGTACGACTACCTTTTGCCAAAAACAGATGAGCGTAAAAGTATCATTTACTATTGGCTCCTGGGGCATCGTGCCGGAGCATTACAGGCACTAGGCAACTATGTAGAATCCGCTTATTTATATGCAGTTATCTTTAAAAATGCACCTGAGCGAAGAGCCTCCGCCTATCAAAGTTTCTCTATCAAAACAGCAGAACAGTGGAATGCTTGCTTTAACAAATGCAAAGACGATGAAGAGCGAAATGCCATGTACGCCATGCGTGCCATCGGAGCAGGTAGTAAAGTCGTTGAAGAGATGCGTAATATTTATGCTATCAATCCTAAAAGTGAATTTTTAGAGCTTTTGTTAGTGCGTTCCATTCGACAGTTGGAGCGAGAACTTTTGGGCTATCCCGTAGGCACAGGAGTACGCCGACATCAGCGTACAGCACACAAAATTCCTAAGGACGACAAAGGGGCTTGGGCAATTGCCTTGCGCGATTTTGCTCACGATGCTCGAAAAGGTGGCAAATTAAAACGCCCTGATTTGTGGCACATCGCTGAGGGGTACTTAGCATTTTTAGCAGGAGATTACTACGGGGCAGAAAAAATACTAAAACAGGCTGAACAAACTGTTAAAAACAAGGCACTCAAAGAGCAGCTTCATGCCATCTCTACCGTATTAGCATTAGCTCAATTGGATAAAATTGATGTGGATGTAGAAAATACGCTGCTTGCTATGTCACAGGATAAAAAACTAGCTAAAGATTTTCCTGATTTTCAGCAATTTTTCAATGATAAAGTAGCTCAACTGTATCAAGATAATGGTCGTCCAGGGCTGGCATTCAGAGCGCATTATGGAATCAAAGACTTGCGTTATAGCCCCGATTTAAAAATCATTGACGATTTACTAGAAACTGTTGGGAAAGGTAAATCCACTACTCGCTTTGAAGAATTAATGGGTAAAGACACCCTCAATATTGAGTCAAGACTGGAACTCCTTCACATTAAAGCAACTTACCTCATGTCTAAACATCAATTCAAACAAGCACAACTTGTTTGGCAAAGTATGGATAGAGCAGAGTGGAAGCGTTTTGGCGAGTTTAGCCCTTTCATAGAGCGATTTAAGGATTGTATCAACTGTAAAGAAGATAGACTTTTAGTAGATACATCGAGCGTTTACAATAAGGGAGAAATCGTGGAAACTATTTTAAAGGCGGATAGCGATGCGCGACTGGGTGCGCCAAAAGCTGCACGCAAACTCTATAACATTGGTTTAGGTCTATATAATATGTCCTACTTTGGACATAGCTGGATGGTTACTGACTTTTTTAGAAGCGGCGCAAGTTACACTCCTTACCATCTAGCACTTGCTGATGGAATTGTTCCACATTGGGCAACGCCTTATGGCAACCAAGAAAATTTTGATGTGGCATTAGCCATAGAATATTTTGAAGAGGCTCGTCAATTAGCAGAAAAAGATGGTAATCGAGAATTGGCAGCGCGTGCGACGTTCATGGCGGCAAAGTGTCAACAAAAGATGTTCTACACCAGTGGTTTACTGCGCCCCACCATCAACAATGAAATACCTAAAGCACCTGACGAATACTTAACGTATTTTCAACTGCTGAAAGAAGATTACTTCGATACCGATTTTTATTATCAAATTATTGCAGAATGCAAGTATTTTCAAATGTATGCGACGAAGTAAATACAAATATTCTCTACTTTTATTTGGTAGAATCCCTTATTTTAAACTATTTTTATTATTGAAACGACATAAATATTCTGAATAAATAGAATTATCAACATGATGAAAACAATTAAAGGACCAGCCATTTTTTTGGCTCAATTTATGGGCGACGAAGCACCATTTAATTCCTTAGAAAGTATTTGCCGATGGGCGGCTGCCTTAGGGTACAAAGGAGTACAAATTCCCACCTGGGATAGCCGCTGCATCAACCTTCAAAAAGCAGCAGAAAGCAAGACCTATTGCGACGAAGTAAAAGGAAAACTACACGAAATTGGTATAGAAATCACAGAACTTTCCACTCACCTACAAGGGCAATTGGTCGCTGTAAATCCAGCATACGATGTGGGTTTTGATGTATT
>DAITMC010000287.1:0-4200 GCA_036835365.1 Saprospiraceae bacterium | reverse complement strand
ACTCCCAGACAAGACTGTGGAATCAACCACTGTCTTGTCTATTTTTCCACCTGTCCCCCAGTTGAATAACATCTTCAACTTCATTGAAGCTCATTATCACCAACTAATTAGTCTAGATGACGTGGCACACTCAGTTGGTTACTCCCCAGCTTACCTAACCGATCTAGTGCGACGTAAAACAGGGCATAGCGTGCATCGCTGGATTACCAAACGGCGGATGGTAGCAGCCTGTTCGTTACTTTTAGAAACCGATAAATCAATAGATTGCATTGCTGAAGCAGTAGGATATCGTAATAGTTGGTGCTTCTTTCGTCTGTTTCGCAAAAGTTTTGGCATGACTCCTGGAGTTTGGCGAAGTGAAGCACGTAACTCTGTTGGAAAAACGTATAACATTTGAGGTTAATATGGTAGTTATTTTAAGCTAGACAAACGTAATATCAACGTTTGCATCAACTTCAACTCCTAAAATCATCGCAATACTTTCTCCTGAATAGTTTATAAATGTATTATGTCCCATTTGTGAAAACGTAAGATTTTGTGCATCTTCTATTTCCGAAAAGGCAAGGGAATCTTTTTCTATCTCAAAATCAGTAATCAAAGAAAAGCCTGTAATGTCTAACCAAAACGTATCTTTTCCTGTTCCACCTGAAAGTATATTTTTACCACCATTTCCTAAAAGAACATCATTGTCTTCTCCTCCTAAAAGAATATCCGTACCACTACCTCCACTGAGATAATCTTTTCCATTCTTACCTAAAAGAATGTTATTTCCTTCTTGTCCGTAAAGGTTATCTGCTTCTTCACTTCCTTGAAGGATATCATCATTTTCTGTACCTGTATATTCTGACACAAAAGAGCCGATAATTGCATTATCAGCTTGTACAAATCCTGCATTTTCAGTTACAGGAAGAGAAGTTTCTTGTAATATTGAACGCACGTCCTCTGGTGAAGTTTCCCCTGCTCTCTCCAGCATTAATGCGACTACCCCTGCTACATGAGGAGCTGAAGCAGATGTTCCTTCAAAAGGATTAAAAAATGAACTATCTGGGCTAAAGGTAGTTTCTACACCATCGGGAGCAAAAATTTCAGGCTTTTCTCTCAAAACAGGTGAAGAAAGTCTATTACCTTCTGTATCAAAAAGAATTGGAGAGCCTCCTCTACTTGTATATGTTCTTACATCTTGAGGATTATTTACGTCTGATGCTCCTACAGCAATTGCCGTCGGAGCATTGGCTTGACCAAATACAGTACGATTTACAGAATCCTTGTCTATATACTCGTAGTTAGTAGTACGATCTAATCCATTAGCATAACTAACCCATTTAATGGTGTCAGCTTCGGGGGGATTAATACTTTCTCTGGCAATGAGAAGGTAAAGAGTTTGATCTTTTTCTGGGGGATAGAAAAAAGTTCTTAGCGGATCGTCATCAGCAGAAAGCGAGGGAAGAATAGAAATATTGGCTATATTGTCAGTATTTTCCAAACTTGGAAGCTCTGGGCTATTAAGTAGAAACATTGTATACCCTGAACCCACATTGCCGATTGGCTCATCCCAGCTTAATAGCGGACGAATTCCTGTACCATCTTCTGTTACCTCTATATTTTGAAAAACATCTATACCAGATCCTGAATCGAAATCATGAGCTTCAAAAGTATTTTCTCCTAAAGTAAATGTTTCTCCAGGACGAAATTCACTTTCATAAGCAATGTTTCCATTATTGCCCGCAGCAGTAATAAAAATTATTCCTTCATCTGTTGCTTTCTGTACTGCTTCGGCTGCTACTCCATCCTGAAAAATAGGGGCAGGTATAACAGAATCATCAATAATAATATCTACATCTTCTGCGATTAGAGATGAAACTGCATTAGTGAAGCCTTCTTCATTTATTTCAAGAGAAGTTTCTCCCTCATTTTCAACAACTGAATGAAAATAGATTTCTGCTCCTGGAGCAATGTCGTGAATAATCTGTGCTAATGCTCTTCCTTCATCATTGCTAAGAGGAGAAGTATTAGCAAGGTCTTTGAGAATAGTTACAGGAACAGTTTTACCAGAAGGATTTTGTTCTCCTGGTAAATCACCACTTTTGACATCAGCTTCTAAACCATTTAATGCATTGAAGCTTGTAGAGATAACGCCAATCTTTATCCCAGTTCCATCTACCTCAAAAAGTTCTCGGGCTATATCTGAACGCATTGCGCGATCGCCATGACTTATTACTTTTCCAGCCATATGATTAATCAAATAAATAGTATAATTTAGTAGTCGATTAAAATTATTTCAGTTCACTCTTTACGGGCAAAAGATAGCAGGCTTCGGAAGTATTAAACCTCCGAAGTCTGCTTTGGAAGCATGTATCAAAGGGCGTTATAATCCAAAGGATTTAATAACAGCCACGTTTGATAAAGCAAAATATTTTCTTATTTTTATTTCCCTAAAGAAGCAGCAGTTGCAGTAAGTGGAACACCAGCAATAATTGCACCAGCTGCAGCACCAATTACACCAATAGCAGCAGCGGGACCAGCCTGAATGATTTGATCTATTAGTATTTGTCTAGCATTTGAGTTTGGATCATTTAAACCCTGAACAGCGATAGGAACAGTAACACCAAGTACACTAATAAGAGCACCAACTAATCCTCCATTTACTGCTGCTGATTCTTCATCATTTAAATCCACCAAATTTAAGTTGTCTAGTTCTAATGATGCAATAGCCATTGTTTTTTTCCTTTGATTTCAAATGATTTACAGAACTTCTTAACTCTTATAAGTCAAGAAATTTAAGTAGTGATTTAAATCACCATAATTTAACAATATTAGTTAAGCCTTTGATGAGCAATCCAATTTTTTTAGTTCTTCTGTCTAAATTATTTAGGTTTTAATAAAGTGGCAGCACTACCCCTGTCCGGTCAAACATATGTACTATAGCGCTTTTCGGTTGAGTCTAATACAAACCTAACTCCCAGACCCCTCTCCAAACCTCTCCCCCACTGGGAGAGAGGCTTCAAAACGGTTAGGTTTAATAGTAGCCAAATCCGTCCAATAAAGTGATGTAAGATGTCCGCAGCTTTAACGAAGTGTTCCCAAGAGCGGGAATGGAGGAACGACGTAGCGCAAGCTTCTCGAAGAGTAGCATTCACCTCCAGTGCAGTTCATCGCAGTGATTGGGATTGCTATCTCCCTCTCGCCGCAAGCTTTGCGTGAACGGGAGACGCTGTGCTAACGTTCCTCGGAAGATAAAGCATATTATATTTATTTGTGCCCACCTACTTATCTGATGACGGTAAGAATTGCCATCTGAAAACTTTCGCTTAGGCTGCGACGAGTCTAGGACTTTTTGCTTGAAGCCTCCGACTCTAAGTCGGAGGTGCTGATATTACTTCCTTTTGACTCTTTTAAGAAAATAAAAGCTACCAACTGAACCAGTAAATAAACTCGTAAATAAATATACAATATTCTTATCGTTAATACCAAATATTTTAGCGCCGATATTACCTATTAAGACACCTACCAAAGCGATTAGTAGAAGTACTAGCGTATGGAACCATGTATCATTAGTAAATTTCATAACGTATTGACCTCAATATTAAGTAAGTGGACGAGAATATTTGTGAGTATATAACTAAAATTTTGATGCCATAATCGCTTTCTAATTTCATCGCTAATCTTGTCTAACCTGCACGACGAGAACACCACGATTACTTAGGTTTATTGTACATCATCAGAATTTACTGCAAAAAGCATATTGTTTTCTTCTATTTTCGGTCTGTGGAACCATGTATTTGTAAAACAAAACAACCTAGTAAAACTCATTTTATCTGCTCTAAGTGTTTTCAGGTGAACTTATTCAATGATAAAAATATTTAATCATTTAATAATTTGATAATTACTATAAAATAATCGAAAGCATCCTAATTATGAAAAATGATTTGGGGTGCTGCTGCCACTCGATCAAATAAAATCTAAATAATTTAGACATAATAACTAAAAAAATTGGATTGCTTATCTAAAGGTTTAACTAATATTGTTAAATTATGGTTATTAAAATCACCACTTAAATCTCTTACGGCTTTAGAGGAAATGCGCCCTTGATAATACCCTTGCTTTGACATTTGGGCACTTAAATTTAAATATCAACTATGAAATATCAAGTTGTTCGACAACACAGTGAAGAAGATTGTGGTGCAGCTTGTATTGCGACTG
>DAITMC010000286.1:0-4212 GCA_036835365.1 Saprospiraceae bacterium | reverse complement strand
AAATAGAAACGACGATTATTCAGCCTACGATTAAAGGCATCCAACAGCGAGGACTAGATTATAAAGGCTTCATTTTCTTTGGATTAATCATAGTCAAAGGTCATCCTTATGTGATTGAATACAACTGCCGCATGGGTGATCCTGAAACACAAGTTGTTTTTCCTCGATGGAATAATGATTTGGTAGAAGTATTGGTAGCCCTTACGAAAGGTCAATTGGATGAAATTGAAATGGACATCAATCCGCAATCAGCGGCGGCTGTCATTTTAGTATCTGGTGGTTATCCCAATGAATATGAGAAAGGTAAAGCTATCGAAGGCATAGAAGAGGTAGAGAACAGCCTTGTTTTTCATGCTGGCACTCAAGAAATAGGCGACCAAATGGTAACCAATGGAGGTCGCGTCATGGCAATTACGTCATTTGGAAAAGATTTTCGGGAAGCGGTGCGGCAATCTATTGATAATGCAGCGAAAATTCATTTTGAGGGTAAGTATTTTCGTCGAGATATTGGCTTTGATTTATAAACTCAAAGCCAATATCTCTAGCACTTTATAGTGCCTACGGCACTTCCACGCTATCCAATATTTTATTGATAATGTCCACTTGCGTAATATTTTCTGCTTCAGCCTCATAGGTCAAGCCAATCCTGTGGCGCAGTACATCGTGGCAGATATTACGCACATCCTCTGGAATGACATAGCCTCTGCGCTGCAAAAAGGCGTAAGTTTTTGAAGCTAATGCCAGATTGATACTGGCACGCGGAGAGCCTCCATAGTTGATAAGTGCTTGCAAATCACGCAATCCATATTCAGAAGGTGTTCTGGTGGCAAAAACAATATCGAGGATATATTGCTCAATTTTTTCATCCATGTAAATCTTGCGTACCGATGTTCTGGCTGTTAAAATATCCTGTGGGTTGATGATAGGTTTTACTTCCTGATAGTCGGTATTGCCTAAATTCAAACGAACAATATGTCTTTCTTCTTCTTTACTAGGGTAGCCAATTTGTACTTTCAGCATAAATCGATCTATCTGTGCTTCGGGCAAAGGATAAGTACCTTCCTGCTCAATCGGGTTTTGTGTTGCCAGCACCAGAAAAGGTTCTTCGAGTTTGTAGGTCTCGCTACCGATGGTTACTTGTCGTTCTTGCATTGCTTCCAGTAAAGCACTCTGCACCTTTGCAGGCGCACGGTTAATCTCATCTGCAAGAATAAAATTGGCGAAAATAGGTCCCTTTCGCACGTTAAATTCGTTAGCGGAAGGATTATAAATCATAGTACCGATTATATCGGCGGGTAATAAATCGGGCGTAAACTGAATTCTGCTGAACTTAGCGTCTATTGATTTGGAAAGGGTTTTAATGGCCAATGTTTTAGCTAAACCAGGTAAGCCTTCCAGCAAAATATGCCCCCCGGCTAATAGACCAAGCAACAAACGCTCCATCATGTATTTTTGTCCAATAATGACTTTAGCTGTTTGCTGATTCAATGTTTCAATGAAAGCACTATCTTGATAAATCTGTTGATTGAGTGCTTCAATATCCAATGCTTGCATACTGATATTTTATTTTGTCTTCAAAGATTAATTTCATTTTTACTAAGGAATCGTCCTTAGCACGGTGTATCTTAGTAATATTTCGAGTAATAAAAAAATAAATCCCCAGAAGGCAAAGCGATGAAATTCTTCGCTATATCTTCTAATTGTTGTTACCTGAATTTTTGTCTTTTCCAACTGGTCAATTTCGTCATAAATACGCTGTAAACTTTCAACAGTAGTAGCTCTGTAATACTTTCCACCAGTCATATCAGCGATTTGGCGCATCAACTCCTCATCAATTTGAACTTCTACTAATCCGAACCGATAGCGACCACCTGCCATACGACCGACCGGGGCATAAGCACTTCCCATCGTACCCACTCCAATGGTATAAACTTTGATACCGAATTGTTTAGCAATTTCTGCTGCGGTTATGGGTTTGATATAGCCTGCATTGTTCACGCCGTCGGTAAGCAGTATAACGATTTTACTTTTTACCTCAGATTCGACTAATCGATTGACAGCGGATGCCAAGCCCATACCTATTGCTGTACCGTCTTCGAGAATACCACATTTTAAGTTCGCTAAGAACTCCTGTACAACCGTGTAGTCGGTAGTGAGTGGGCATTGGGTATAGGCTTCTCCAGCAAAAGCAGTAAGTCCAATTCTGTCATAAGGTCGCTTTTCTACAAACTCAGTCGCTACTCTTTTGCTTACTTCCAACCGGTCGGGGTTGAAATCTTGCGCCAGCATAGAACTCGACAAATCCATGACGAGCATAATGTCCACTCCATCCGCATTAATTTCTTCTTCCTTAAGCATACTTTGAGGGCGAGCCAAAGCAGTAATCAAGAGTGCTGCTGTTAATGCTCTAAGCAGTAAAGGTAAAAACATTAATTTTTCTCGCCAAGTAGTGCTTTGCGCTAATGACGTTAGGTTGGATAACTTGAGTGTTACCTGTCGTTGTCTGTACCACCGCCAAACGCCTACTAGTGGAATGAGTAACAGTAAGGCAAAGCATTGAGGATGAACAAATTGTAAGTTATTCCACATTGTTTTCTGTTTCTATTACTTTTTTAGTTGCATCAACAAATGATACCGCGTAAGTCATCATGCGTTCGTGAAATGCACTAGGTGGTTCTGCTTTGGCAAATTTTATTAAATCTGCTGCTTGTAGCATTTCCCGTAAGCGCTCAGTCCAATCTGCATCAAAATCTAACTTATGCAATTGCACCAATATTTGCTCTGTGGTCATTTCTAGGGCTTGAATACCATAACGATTTTCTAAATAGACACGAATTATTCGTGTAAGCTCACTATGATAGGTTTTAACTGCTCCTTTTTGCCAAAGTTGGCGATGCTCCAATGCTTTGAGTTGTTCCAAAGCTAATTCATGTGGAGGCACTATCACCGTTGGAGTAGTCATCACTATTTCTTTCTCATTTGGTTTGCGTTTGGTGAAATAAAGTATTGCCAGTGTAATCAGACCTAGTGCTAAGATGACGAGTATTATCCAAAAAAAGTCCTCTATGCTTAATGGTTCTTCTATAATAGACTTAATAGGGGCTATTAAGATAGTATCTTGAGGAATGGTGTTGACGTTCAATGCTAATTCGTTAGTAGTAACGGTATCTAATTGACCATTTTGTGAAAAAATAATAGGCACTTTAGGAATAAAATGATAGCCAGAGTCAAATGATGTAATTGTTAATTCTTGGGTCATCCCTGTCGGTGTAGCTACAATTGGTTCAGTAGATACTATTTCAATGACTTTCATGGTATCTAATGTCGAGAGGTCAATTTTCTCTATTTTAATATCACCTTTGTAGTTAATCTTTAGGTTAAGTTTTATTTGATCGCCAATTAGAATATTGTTACGTTCCAATGCTGAAAGTGCCTCTACCTGCTGCGCTTGGATGTTCATTGCCAGGCTACAAGCCCACAAAAGCAAAGCCATTTGATGGTAGTAATTGATGTATATTCTTTGTTTCAATCGAAATCTTATTTGATGGCTCACTAGATTGTTTATTTTATTTAGCTCGCTTTAAAAAGAATTGATGTAATGCTCTTTCGTAAGATTCATTCGTTCGGATGCTCAACATATCTGAACCACTCTTCATGAAAACAGAACGAGAATAAGCCACATTTTGATTAAACCAATCAACGTATTTTTGACGTACTTTACTGGAAGTGGTATCGACCCAGCGTATATGACCTGTTTCTGCATCAAAGGCTTTTATTATACCCACATTGGGCAATGCTTCTTCTCTAGGGTCAATAATATGCACCCCAATAATGTCATGTCGGCGCGCAGCAATACGCAAAGGCGTTTCATAATCGCTGGTCATAAAATCAGAAAGAATAAAGCAAATGCTTCGTTTTTTGATAAGATTGTTGAAATACGCTAACGCAACACTTAGATTAGTGCCTGCTTGTTTTGGTTTAATATGGATTAGTTCTCTGATAATGCGCAAAATGTGTTGTTTCCCTTTTTTGGGGGGAATAAATTTTTCAATAATATCAGAAAAAAAGATAACGCCCACTTTGTCATTATTTTGAATGGCGGAAAAGGAAAGTACAGCACTAATTTCGGTTAGCACTTCATTTTTCATCTGTTGGTTCGTACCAAAAAAAGAGGATTGACTCACATCAATCAATAATATTACCGTTAATTCT
>DAITMC010000285.1:0-4228 GCA_036835365.1 Saprospiraceae bacterium | reverse complement strand
GAGTAAGTCGCTGCCGACCTTCTTCTAATAGCCCCCTCCAAAGGGGCTATTTATTATCTATCCCTTATCTGTAACTGTTTCTTCACCTAAACATGTCCTTCGCTTCATATAAATTCCATCCAACGAGTTAAATCTTTTGTTCAAAATCTTGCTATTTTTACGTAAAATAGGTCTTTATATACCTTGTTGTTGTACGCTACTTTGTTACGTTCCTTTCAAATCAGGAAAATAAATAAGCTATTTTAAACATAATGTTGGCTATGTCTATGCGTTGAATAAAAAAGTAAAATCACATTATTTTAAGATGTCATGATAAGAGCCATAAGTGAAGTATCCAAAGAAAACCGTAAACAGTTCATCTTAGATTGCGCCGAAGAGCTGATTTTGAAAGAAGGTTTGCCCAAGCTAAGCATAGGCCGAGTCTCAAAGAAATCTAAATTAGCTGTCGGCACAATCTACCTCTACTTTGAGGGCAAAGAAGACATCATTGCTCACCTGACCATTAAGTCAAGAGCGCTTTTACTTCAAAAATTTATTGAATACACCAACAAAAAAGAAAATGCCCTCGACAAAATAGCCGAAATACTGATGGCATGCTATTTTTTTTATAAAGAAAAGCCCATATACAACCAATTGGTGTCTTTTTATGAATCCAACTCAGGGCTTCAGGAAACAGCAGCACTGCGGGAGGCAAGCGATAAGATTACCGCATTTGTAATAGAAGTTATTAAACAAGGGAAAGCCCAAAAATCTATCCGAAGCGAAGTGGACGAAGTCGCCTTTGCCTTTTGGCTTTGGGGTACTACCGTAGGTATTATCCAGCTCATAGAAGTGAAAAACACCGTATTGAGCGAAACGCTTCAAACCTCGGCCTTAGATTTTTTTAAGACTCATATATCTCATGTAATCAGCACCTTAGAGTTAAAATGATTTTTTTCAAAATAAATGAACATAATTCATTTATTTTAGTTGTTAGTAGATATACGTACAATCTAAAATCTAAAACGATGTTTAATCCATCTTATCTGTCTTTTTTTAAGGACTTAGCACATAACAACACTACCGAATGGTTCAATGCAAATAAAAAAACATATGAAAAAGAGGTCAAAAAACCTTTTGAAGCCTTTGTTCAGCAAATCATTGCTGACATTCATCAGATTACGCCCGAAATTCTGATTGAACCGAAGCAGGCTATTTTCCGCATCAACAAGGACGTGCGCTTTAGTGCCGACAAATCGCCGTACAAAACCGAAATGTCTGCCGTGATTTCACAGAAGGGTAAGAAAGGAAACCCCTGCCCCGGGCTGTATATCAATTTGGGTGCAGAAAAAGCCATCGTTGCGAGTGGGCTAAAAATGCTGGAGAAAGAACAGCTCACCGAGGTACGTCATCACATTGCCGACAATCTGGAGGCATTTGAGTCCATTATCCACAATCCCGCCTTTCAAGCAGCTTTTGGAGAAATTCAAGGAGACAAAATCAAGCGGTTGCCCGAAGAGTTTAAAGCCACCGCCGAAAAACAAGCCCTCCTTTACAATACTTCTTTTCTGGCAATGGCCGAGCTGCCCGCAGAGGAAATCATAAAACCCGATTTTGCGGAGCAGGTCATCAACTTATACAAACGGACTTTGCCTTTGGCGATGTTTCTCAAAGAACCTATTGCCGCATGAAACGTTCCGGTTCAGCAGATTTAGCCTTGATGGGCGGTAGCATTCCTTATTGGTTGTTCGACAGGATGACCAAACTCAGTCTGCCTATTGTAGAGTCTATCATCATAGATTATGGTAAACAAGAATTTCTAAAAAGACTTTCAGACCCTTTTTGGTTTCAGAGTTTTGGGGCGGTGATTGGTATGGACTGGAACTCTTCGGGCGTAACAACCGCCGTGATGAGTGCCCTCAAAAAATCGCTCAACCCACACGCCCAAGAGCTGGGACTGTATGTTTGTGGTGGTAAGGGCAAAGATTCTTTGCAAACCCCCACTGAGTTGGTGGCTGTTGGCGACAAAACGGGTATCAATGGCAATGAACTGGCGCGCATCAGCCGACTCACGGCAAAGGTGGACAGCACTGCCATTCAGGACGGCTTTCAGGTCTATATGCACTATTTTGTGGTGAGCGATACGACTGATTGGTCTGTGATACAGCAAGGTATGCAAACGAAAACCTCGAAAGCAAGGCGGTATCATTGGAACTCCAATACAATTCAATCTTTTGTGGAAGAACCGCATACGGCGATTTGTGGCGATTTTCAGGGCGAAATTCTGAACTTGGTGGATAAGCAAGCCAAGCCCACACAAGCCTCTATCCTGAGCATCGCCCAAGAAAACCCCGCAAAAATGTTGGAAGAAATCCGACACATGACCCTGCCTACCTATTGCGACATCAAGGCAAAAGATGTTGATTTGAAGCGGTTGGGCAGTATTTTGTGGCTGGCACAAGAAATGGAAACGAATAATTTTGAGGAGTTGCTATTGCTCAAAGGACTTGGACCAAGAACCCTGCAATCCCTGGCGTTGGTGAGTGAGGTGATTCACGGTACGCTCTTGCGGTTTAGCGACCCTGCAAGGTTTGCCTTTGCTCATGGAAGCAAAAGTGGTAAGACATTTCCCGTACCTACGAAAGTGTACGATGAAACCATTGCAACACTTAAAAATTCAGTAGAAAAAGCTAAAATTGGCAACAGCGATAAGCAGCAAGCACTCAAAAAGCTAACCGAACTAACGCAAAAATCGGAAGCAAGCTTTACACCCAACGACAACTTTGAGGCAGTGCTGAAAAAGGAACGAGCAGACTCGTGGAAGTATGGCGGAAGGACGGTAGATGGTTTTGTGAAAAAGCAGGATGATAATGAGTTGGAAATGCCCTAAATGCGAAAGAACCATCAAGCACGCCAATCAGGTGCATTGTTGTATCAATCGGGACATTGATGCCCTTTTTGAAAATAAGCCCCAAGAATTGGTCTATGTTTTTGACAAGGTTTTGTCTTATGTATTTGATATAGATGAGGTAGAAGTCAGTGCCACTAAAAACTGCATTGTGTTTTTTAGAACCCAAACTTTCTTAGTCATCAGGCCGATGCAAAAAGCACTAAATGTCAAGTTTTATTTAGACGAGCCTAATGAAAGTTACTCCTTCTTCAAGGTAGCCAAATACGGCAAACAATACGAGCATCATATCAGAGTTTCAAGCATAGATGAAGTAAACGAAACACTATATTCCTTCATCAAAAAATCTTATCACCTATTCAATTCAAAAAAATGAATCACCGCGAAATCGTTTTAGCCTTTCTGAAGGAGTTACAAGCCAACAACCATAAGGAATGGATGGATGCCCACAGAGACAAATACCATCACGCTAAAGCATGTTGGCTGGAAGTGGTGCAACAAATTTTGGATATACTCAACAAGCACGAAGACAATCTCTACCACCATCTTGAGCCGAAAAACTGCATTTCTAGAATTACTAACAACCGAATGTATCGCCCTGATATGCCTATCTATAAGGACTATTTCACTTTTTCGGTGATGGACAAGGCGGATGTTTTCTCGCCCATGCACCTTTCTGTAGGTGCTGAAAGCTCCTTTATAGGCTGTGGGTATCATAATCCCGATAATCAAACACTCAAAAATATTAGAGATGCCATAGATTTTGAGGGGGCATTGCTTCAGGATATATTGGAAAGCAAGGACTTCAAGGATTTCTATGGAGGCTTGTCCACCTATAAACAACCCTTAAAAACTAGCCCGAAAGGCTATGACAAAGACCATCCTTATGTGGATTATCTGAGGCATAAAGAATTTACGATTATGAAAAATCTGACCCATCGGGAGATAGTAGGAGAGCATTTTTTCACTATCGTTGAGCAATCTTATGTTATCTCGAAATCATTTAGAGATTTTTTGAGGAAGGCGAATTCTATTTAGCTGTGAATGATAAAAAACGAGATGCAAGAGCATTTACCCAAAAATGGCGATTCAGTGCTATTCAAAAATGGTTCGGGCGAAAAATTCTCAATAGCGCAGGTCCGTCCAGTGATACATACCTATACCAAGCACTGTACCCAAAAATGCACCCATCAAAATATCTTGCAAAAAATGATGGGCTAGATACATTCTGGAAACAGCTACGAAAAAAGCTAAAGCGAAAAACAAGATTTCTAACCCGCTTTTTTTAGGCAAGTAAAAGACTAATAAAGTGCTTATTGCAAAAGCGGACATGGTATGCCC
>DAITMC010000284.1:0-4231 GCA_036835365.1 Saprospiraceae bacterium | reverse complement strand
ATGGCGGTTAATTTGAATATGCTCAAGCGAGAGATTACTGAATTTGAGCAAGATGTGAATGATGAAATCAAGGTAAAATATACCATAGTGGAGGAGCGGCTTTTACCTATTCAGGAAGAATATTTTGAATTATTGAAGGAGGAAAACAAATTTGAAGGCAATCTAATTAGCATCAAGCAATTCAAATCGTTGCAATTAGATGAAGAACAAATCACCAATTTCTATGATGCTAGTGGCACGCTAGTCAACCGCTTAAAGGCAAAAAAAGGAACAAAAGAATATACTATCGAAATTAACTTTAACTCCACTCAATACACTTATGCTTTGAAAACGCAGAAAGTAGAAAAAACAGAAACCATTTATAAAAAACCGCACGCTATTATGGTGCAACACTGGGAGGAACGTTTTCAAAAACTAAAATACTACATCCAACAACAAGAAGAAAAAATAAATACCGATGCACCTACACCGTTGCAACGCATTGAAAAACACTTATTTGTAGATGCTGCTTTAAGTGAAATTGTAAAGGCGAACATGAACGAAGTAAAAACTATTTTGCAACAGCTCAAGTTAAAATTAGAAAAAATACAGTATGTCTATTTGGAGGGATAATGGTTGTAATAGGAAATCAATTTATATTTTGTCGGAACCAGAATTGTTAGCGTTAATCGAAATCTATTCAAGCCATTAATTCTGATTCTGACAAAATACAATAGTTTCTGTAAAAAATCACTCAAAAATTAGCTTTTCAGTATGTCTTTTATTGCCTTGCTCAATTAATAGAATATACATGCCTTTAGGGTATCTGCTCAAGTCAATCGTATTATCATAATTACCATCAAAAGTGGATAGATTTTCTTGGTAAATTCCTTTACCTTGCAGGTCTGTAACCCTAATGACCGTAGGCACAGCATCACTTTGAAAACGAAGCGTTAACATACCCTTACTTGGATTAGGCATTATTTTTAATGCACTTATATTTGGTACGCTTTGTTGTGTTTCCTCAAGTGTCTCAGTGCTAGTCGCTTCCAATTTAAACTTGACAGGCAACGTGTAGCGCACTCGCACTAATTGCCCTTTTTGCCTACCCGGAATCCAGCGATTTTGAGTATTCATCAATTCAATGATGCGCTCGACTTCTTCGTCGCAGCCAGCTCCAACTTTGCGAACGACCACTATATCAGAAAGCGAACCATCCTTTTCCACTGTGAATTGCACTACTACTGTTCCTCCCACACCTGCATCTTTTGCTGTTTTTGGATACTTGATGTTTTGATAAATAAATTCTATCATTTTCCCGTCAGCGCATTTTTTTAATCCTTCCCTGCTCATATCTTGATCTTCACAACCCCAAAAGCGAGGCATTTCTTCTACTATTTTAAAAATTTCATCTTCTCCTACTTGAGTAGTTTTTGGTGGAGTTGGTGGATTAGTCAGACCCAATACTTTTGGATCTTCTTCCAATTTGAATTTAACGGGTAAAAAATACTCAACCCGAACCGGCTTACCCTCTTTTATTCCTGGTGTCCAAATAATACTGTCTTCTCGCATTTTGGCAATGATATTCAAAGTTTCCGCATCACAGTCGGGATGAATACTTCTCACTATCGTCTCATCTGAAATGGTACCATCTTTTTCCACAATAAATTTTACAACAACTATACCTTCTGCCCTAGCATCTTTAGCTGAATTCGGGTATTTAATATTGCTATAAAGATATTCTATCATTTTCTGTTCGGCGCAATGTTTTTTCTCGTCCACGGTCGTCAATTCTGGGCAATCGGCAAAGCGAGGCATTTCGTTCGCTACCCTGTAAATTTTATCCCCCTCTTGTAAGGGGATGGTGTCGTTAAGTGTCCAGTCGTTCCATCCTTGTGTAGCATTTGTAATACCTGCTTTTATTTCCCGATTGGAAAATAGCATGAAGGCAAGTGCCATTAGTGGCAGAAGAGGCAAATATTTTGCCAAAGCTTGCTTAGAAGATTTGTTTTGCGTCATCATCAGAATGCGTTTTTTTAATTGTGATTGAATAAAATGGTTCGCTAAAGCAATCTGAAGACCCGATGAGTATTGCTTTAAAAGCAATCGCCCGTATTGTTTGCGATGCGTGGTTTTCAACACCCAAGCATCTGCTAAATACTCATGTACTGTGCGTAAAGATGTTCGATAAAGATAAATTGGTGGGCAGCACCAGAAAAAAATAGTCAATACTTCTAAAAAAAGTACATCTAAAGTGTGCCATTGCCGAATATGCGCTGCTTCGTGGCGCAATATTTGTTCTTTTTCTTCTAGTGTAACTTCAAAATGTAAACTCCAAAAGAGCCAGTGAAAAAAGGAAAATGGCAGATGGTACTTTGGTGTGTAAACCATTGCAATATCGCCCTCTCGAACAAGTTCACTTCGTTGATACAGCCTTAATATTTGATATAGTCCCAAAAAGAGGCGAGCAGCAGCTACTACAATGCCAATCCAATACATAACCCAAAGTATATTCCAATAATCCCAACTAGAATTGGAAACAACCGTAGTTTCACTCGCTATAATTTCTAGTTCCTGAACACCGATTAGAATGGGTTCAAATGCTAAATAGGTCACATTTTCTAATAACTGCTCATTGGGTTGCCAATGAATGAGCGGAACAATTCCTCCCAAACACAGCGTGCACAGCAAATACCACCGATTCGCTTGAAAGAAGGTTTCACGACTAAGCAGCAGCATATAAAGTGCATAAAACATTCCCCAACAACAAGTTACTTGAAATAGATAGACCATGAGGAATTAATTTTCGTCATCCAATTTTTTTAGTAAGTCATTGAGTTCTGTTACACTCAAATCATTTTTTTCGACCATGAACGACACTAGACGATTCATCGACCCATCAAAATAATCATCTACAAAATGCTGGAGTTTATATTTGCCATATTCTTCCTTAGTAACCTTAGGGGAATACTCATAAGTACGTCCGTAGGCTTTGTGTTGAACAAAATCTTTTTGCTCCAAAATACGTACAATAGTGGAAATAGAGCTATGCGGCGGCAAGTCATCGCCGCCGATGGCTTCACGTACATCACGCACAGTACAAGCCCCCAATCGCCAAATGATTTGCATGATTTCTTCCTCTGCTTTAGTCAAGCGTTTCATAAGAGATGAATTTATATGTGTTTAAAACTAAAGGGCTGCACCTACCCGAAGACCGCTTCTATGTAGATGCAACTCAGATTACTTTAGCTAATGCAAAGGTATAACTAAAAAATTAGTCATACAAGCATTTGACTAATTTTTTAGTTATGTTGTTTAGAAATAATTTATAGGAAAGTATTTACTGCTACTTGTATAGATAAGGAGATAAAGCGTAAAACTGACTTCCGTTAAGTGTGTGGCTTACCTAATTAGAATAATAGCTACCTATTCACGCTAAGAGACTGCCCCAGTAGGATGATTCTTTAACGTGAATAGGTAATAAAAATAGCTTATGAAAAACTATTTAATATTTTTCGCTTCATTTCTTCAAATTCTTCTTGCGTTAAGATGCCAGCTTCTTTTAAGTCGGCAAGTTCTTTTAAGCGTTGAATTACCCCTGTATTGGGCATGGTAGGAGCAGTTGGCTCTTCTGTTTTACTAGCTTTAAAGCCTGCTTCTTGTTCTTCTTTTAAGTCTCTAGCCACTTCTTTACCTTTTTCAAATTTTTCTTGATAGACCTTTTTCAAACGTTCTACATCAAAATCAAGGATAGTACCACCTGTTTCAAAATGTCGCTTAAAAACCTCCCCTAGTGCATAAGTAGAAGCCCCTGCCATAATGGAATTGGCAAAACCACCAATCAGCGAACCAACAAAAGGAATGGCTTTTGCTAAACTACCTGCACCTATTCTTGCTAAGGTAGAGCTAGTCAGTGCACTGACCACTGCTTTTCCTTGTGTTTCTTGAAAATCAATATCATAAACCTTACAAAGTTGACGAATCATGTCTAGTTGGGAAGCCCCGACAGCGAAAATATCAGCTACGGGAATCGGAATAAAGCCCGCTCCCATGGAGAAAATAATGTGGTTTCTAATGACGGTGTCAGCGTGTTTACCTTTATCTGATTTATTGTTATTCATAACGATTTTTTTTGTTTGTTTTAAGACGGTTCTGAGCATTTTTTTTCTCATGTTAGTTTTTACATACAACATCTTATTATCTCATCAGATTATTCTCGGGTGCTCTTTTTCGACTAGCGACAAAAAGCACC
>DAITMC010000283.1:0-4241 GCA_036835365.1 Saprospiraceae bacterium | reverse complement strand
CATCCTTTTACTCGCGATTATCTTCTGCCTTCGGGAAGATTGCGAGAATGGCGAAGTGGCTACCAACGAGCGGATGTAATTATTGTGTCAAAATGCCCTCAACATATTGAACCCTCTGAACAGGAAAAATGGCAAAAGGAACTTCAGCCATTTCCACATCAAAAGATTTTCTTTTCCTATTATGATTACGGTGCGCCATATTACATTTTCACCCCTACTTATCGAATAGCATTGAGGGAGCATGTGGATGTGCTGCTCGTTTGTGCCATTGCAAGGTCGGAGTATTTACTTAGCTATCTTAAAGAACAAGTCAATGCAATTGTACTAATGGAATTTGAGGATCATCATTACTTCACTAAACATGATATTAGTAGTATTCGTGCAACTTTTGAGCGGATGGAGTCCAATCAAAAAATAATTATCACTACAGAAAAAGATGCCATGCGCTTGGATTTGCATCGTTCTTTTTTCATAGAACACCAATTACCTGTTTATGTCTTACCTGTTCAAGTAAAATTTCATTTTGAACAAGATGGCGAATTTGAAGCACTAATCAAACAGTTTCTTTTAAATTTTCGGGTGTAAGTATTAAGGTGAATTTGGACGTATTAAAACAAGTCCATACAACTTTTGCAGTTTACTTTCGTTTAGTTAGTTGACTTATGGTATATCAAACTATTTTCAAAAGGACATATGGCAACACACACCATGACGATGCAACAATGGATATTAGTGCTTTTAAGCATCACTGCTTCAACATCACTTTTTTCACAAGACCCTCGTCTAGCACAACAATATTTTCAAGACGGGGAATACGAAAAAGCAGCTATTGTTTATGAACAGCTCTTTGGAAAAGATCCTCGTAATGATTACTATTTCGACCGCTACATTGCTTGTTTGACTGTTGCTGGTGATTTTACAAATGCAGAAAAAGCTGTAAAAAAACAGCTTCGCGAAACACCTCAAGAGGCAAAACTATACGTTACCTACGGCAATATTTTAGATTTACAATTCGAGGCGCAAGCCGCCCAAAAGCAATATGAAGAAGCCATAAAAAAATTAGCAGCAGAACGATTTTCTGTTCACAAAGTGGCTAGTGCTTTCTTAGAAATCAATAAATATGATTTTGCTATTGCCACCTATCAGAAAGGCGGAAAATTGATTAATAGTCCCTACGAATTTTCTTACAACCTAGCAGAATTATACCGCCGCAAGGGAGACGCGGCAAACATGATCGAGCAATATTTGAATACCATATATGATAAACCCGAGCGATTAAATACCGTTAAGCAGCTTTTGCAACGCTATCTTGAAGAAAAAGACTATGAAATTCTAAAAAAACAATTGTATGCTCGCATACAAGATTATCCTGACTATTTTTTCTTCACCGACTTGCTCACTTGGGTCTTCTTACAGGAAAAAGACTATTCACGCGCATTGCGCCAAGTGCGTGCGTTAGATAAAAAATTGGGAGAAAATGGCGGGCGAATATTCCAACTTGCTCAAATTGCTTACGATGACCAAGCCTATGATGCTGCTATTGAAGCCTTTGACTATATTGTAAATGCGAAAGGACCAACTTCTGCGCTTTATTTAGATGCAAAAAGAGCATCGCTACGCGCCAATAGAGATAAGTTGGTGAAGGGGTATAGCTATACAAAAGAGGAATTGCTGAAGCTAGAAAAGAGTTACGAAACTTTTGTGGATGAGTTTGGACGCAGTAGAATAACGGCTTCTATGTTAATGGAATTGGCGGAGTTAGAAGCGTACTATTTAAACAATTTGGACAAAGCAATTAACATACTTTCTTCCGTCATTGAATATCCCAACATGAACCGCTACGATTTAGCAAATGCTAAACTACAACTTGGCGATTTTTATTTAATGAAAAATGAAGTTTGGGAATCCACTCTACTGTATTCGCAAGTGGATAAAGAATTTAAAGAAGATTTACTAGGACACGAAGCACGTTACAAAAATGCTAATCTATCCTACTTTTCAGGAGATTTTGAATGGGCGCAGGCACAATTTAAAGTATTAAAAGGCGCTACCTCAAAATTAATTGCCAATGATGCACTTGACCGCTCGGTCTTTATTACGGATAATTTAGGACTTGATACCACCGCTGTTCCGCTTCAACTTTATGCTAATGCAGAACTCCTCGTTTTTCAAAACCGATTTGATGAGGCTTTTACCACGATGGAAGAATTGCTAAAACGCTTTCCCAATCATGGTTTGCAAGATGATGTTCTTTATTTGCAAGCACAAATTTACAAAAAACAACGCAACTATCCTGCTGCTGCCAATGCCTTGCAAGTGATAGTGGATAAGCACGTTGAAGAAATTCGTGGAGATAATGCCCTATTTGAACTGGCTACTATTTACGAGTACCACCTTAAAGACTTGGAAAAAGCGAAGGAACTCTACGAAACGATATTCATTGACTTTTCTGGTAGCACTTTTGCTGTGGAATCGCGAAAACGTTATCGTGTTTTGAGGGGCGATACCCTACAATAAATTTTAGGGACGAGCATAAAATAAAATTGGTTACTTCTTTTCGTTAAATGATTTGCGTTCATCTTTGAGGTGTGATTTTTTGTTGTATAAAAGTCGAGCATTTGATTTTGCAAAGGACGAGACAGAAAGCAAAAATTAAACTTTCAATTATGCGCATAGAGTCAGATATTAAATTGGGCTTCAAAGATGTAATGATTCGCCCTAAACGCTCTACCTTGAAATCGCGTGCCGAAGTTGAGCTAAATCGCACCTTCAAGTTTTTGCACACAGGTAAAACATGGACAGGCATACCAATTATTGCCGCTAACATGGATACTGTTGGAACATTTGAAATGGCAACAGCTTTGGCTCAGCATAGGCTATTCACTGCTATTCATAAACATTATACCCCTCAACAGTGGCATCAATTCCTTCAGCAAGCCTCTAGTAACATCTACAACTTTATCGCCATTAGTACAGGCATAAGCAACCAGGACGCAGAGAAAACAGCTCATATTTTGAAGCAATATCCTCAAATTCAATTTATTTGTATTGATGTAGCGAATGGCTATTCAGAGCATTTTGTGGATTTTGTAAAAAAAATGCGCCATCAATTTGCAGATAAAATTATTATGGCAGGAAACGTAGTTACTGGCGAGATGGTAGAAGAACTGCTACTTTCAGGGGCAGACCTCATTAAGGTAGGTATTGGTCCAGGTTCTGTTTGTACGACCCGCATCAAGACAGGAGTAGGGTATCCACAACTTTCTGCCATCATAGAATGCGCTGATGCAGCACATGGTTTGGGTGGACAAATTATTGCGGATGGCGGTTGTCGCATACCGGGTGATGTAGCAAAGGCATTTGGTGGCGGTGCAGATTTTGTGATGTTAGGCGGAATGCTAGCAGGGCATGATGAAAGTGGTGGCGAAACTATTGAAAAGGAGGGCAAAACATATAAAGAATTTTATGGCATGAGTTCAGATAAAGCGATGAATAAACATGCTGGCGGAGTAGCGGAATATCGTGCATCGGAAGGAAAAATAGTACAGGTAGCATACAGAGGTAGTGTAACAGATACGATTCAAGATATACTTGGCGGCTTGCGCTCTACTTGTACTTATGTAGGCGCAAGGCAACTAAAAGAGTTAACTAAACGTACTACGTTTATTCGGGTACAAGAGCAGCATAACGATTGGTTCAATCAAAAGTAGTGCTCGGGCGAAAGGAAAATGTTCAAAAGATGTGGCAATCCATCAAACAGTTTATCAAGTTTGTTTATGCGCATTTGTTTTTTGGAGTATTCCCTCAAAAAAAACAATTGTTAATTAATAGTCATCCTATATTTATTGTGGGTTGCGGGCACAGTGGTACTTCTTTGATGATCAGGATTTTAGATGCCCATTCCAAATGCTTTGCCCTTTCCAAAGAAACAGGTATTCTTAATTTTGAACGGAATGATAGTGTCATTCTTTGGAAGTTTTATAGAGCGTATGTAAAAGACAAAACAGCAAATGCTACTCGATTTATTGAAAAAACTCCACGTCATATTTATCAGATTTCGACCATATTCCGATTGTTCCCTAATGCTAAAGTCATACTGATGTTCAGAGATGGAAGAGATGTTGCTTGCTCCATTCGCAATCGCTATCACCATTTTGAACAAGGCGTTTACCGATGGATTCAAGACAATGAGGCGGCTCGGCAATATTGGAATCATCCTAGCGTGTTGCTTCAACGATTAG
>DAITMC010000282.1:0-4259 GCA_036835365.1 Saprospiraceae bacterium | reverse complement strand
CGATAATCTTATGATCTTGACTAAAAATATAAGTAGTGATGAAATTAGACTGATACTTATCTCCATGATGATGCTCATGGAACTCATCGTCGTAGCCTAGTTCTTCAATCAGTACTTCTTCTTCTTGCTGGGTTTTATTTAATACGTCAGCCATATGCTATGATAATTTAATTTTGTTTCAATAATTAGATTACTGCGTCAATATTTTAAATTCTGTTCTTCTATTTTTTGAACGTCCCTCTTCTGTGTCGTTAGTATCAACTGGGCGATCTTGACCATAACCTTTTGCGACCAATCTAGTAGCATCAATTTTACCAATATTTACCAAATAATCATATACTGCACTTGCTCTACCACCTGATAGAATTTTATTACCCTCTACTTCACCTGTGTTATCTGTGTGTCCTGCCACCTCAATCGTCATATTAGGATAACGCCCAAGCACCTCTATTAGATTATCTAATTCATATTTTGACAAATCTGTTAATTTATCCGAGCCAGTTTCAAAAGTAACATAGTTTAACCGAATCACTTTATCCTCTTCAGCCTCAACAGTCAGTGCCTCTTCTACTGCTTGATTAAATTCTTCGCGACGCTGCATTACTTCATAAGGTAATACCTGACCTAAATTCGGGTCATTTTTCGTACCTCTTACTTGAGTTTTGTAATAAGACTGTTGCTTGGACAACCAATTTCTGTATTCACGTTCATCTACTACTTTTACAATCCGACGCATACTGTAATGACCTCTACCGCACAATTCAGCACAAGCTAACTCAAAATCAAATGTTTCCCATTTCATTTTGTCTGGGCTGTCTGGGTCTGGTTGGTTATATTCTGGTGTGTTTTTCAATCGTTCTCTGTATTCTTCCGTAGTTACTTGAGGAGTAAATACAAAGTAGGTAGGCATACCTGGAACCGCATCCATCTTTACCCGAAAATGAGGCAAATAGAAGTTATGCAATACATCTTTAGCTGTAATCCTTACACGTACCGTCTGACCCACTGGTAACACAATTTCGCCCGGCATAAAATCATCTAAGTTTTTTTCATCTGTCCAATCTTGACCAAGAGGATTCGTCCCCAAATCAATCAAGCGGAAATCTTTTGTTCCTAGCCTACCATCTTCACCCGGGTAACGTAAATCCCAAGCAAATTGATAACCTGTAGCTTCTATTTCTAGGTACTCATCTTCATTTTGAGGAACTAAAACAGCAGTTCCTTCCCTAGGCACGTCCGCCATTACTTTATTCCAAGCATCTAACCCACTCACCACTAAGAAAGTCATCACCACCGCAGGAATAGCTGTCCAAATTAACTCCAACTTATTATCATGGTCTAAAAATATAGACTTACTTGTCTTAGTTCTTTTGTATTTGTAAGCAAACCAAAACAAAGCAATTTGGGTAGCAAAAAATACAATTCCTGTAAAAAATAATGTCCAGTTGAATAGACTATCTAAAGATTCTCCATGAATAGAAGCTGAAGTATGCGGCCCATAGCCCAACATATAGTTTTTATAATATATGGCTGACCAAACGCAAGCTACCAAAAAAGCAGCGCAAAATAGCACCATACCGTTGGCACTACTGCGGTTTATTTGTAGTTGCACTTCCTCTTCTCCTCTAATTTTAGCCGACAATTCTGTCAATCGACCTATCTGTACTGTTACGATGGCAACCAATCCAATGATGCCTAAGATTATTAAACCGATCATTTCTTATATAGTTAAAGTGGATATTTTTATTTTCAAATTTTTCAATAACTTCTGAACAAATATACATACTTAACAATAGTATTCAAAAATAAGTTTGCGTAAATACACCTTATTTAGAAAGTATCTGTATAAGGTGGCTCTATATGATGCGATAAACTTTCTTCCAAGTATGGGTCATTCTTCGCCACCAATGGGGCTTTCGTTAATTGGTTAAAGAATATGTACAAAAACAAGCTCAAAAAACCTAACATGGTACCTAACTCTAACAACCCAGGATAATGGAAACCTGCTAAGATGGAGGAATGATGCTCCCCTGCGTGTGCATCAGCGGATGCGGAATGAGCGTGCCCCATTAACTCATGAGCAGTATGCAACGCACCTGGTTTTATCATCAAAAAGTAATCAATCCAATGTCCTAATACAACTACCCCTGCTACAAAAGCCATCGTACCTGCTTTTCTTTTAGTGTCATTTCTCATCAACACGAAGAAAGGCACTAAAAAGTTGATACCCAAATTCAAGAAGAACAATGCTGGATACTCATCTCTACGTGTCTGGAAATAAACCGTTTCCTCGCCTACATTGGCATACCAAATCAACATATACTGAGAAAACCATAAATAAGTCCAAAAAATGCTAAAGGCAAATAAATACTTACCTAAATCGTGTAAATGACTCGCATTTAAGTCATTGTAATAACCTTTTCCTCTTAGATAAATTAATAAGATAACGGTAAGTGCAATAGCAGATACAAACCAACTTGCTCCGCAGTACCATGCAAATAGCGTACTGTACCAGTGCGCATCAATAGACATAATCCATTGCCAAATTACCGCCGCACTAGAAAAACCTGCCACTGGCAGAAATATAGAAGCCAAAACTGTTTGTCGTTTATTTTGGTCGTAGCTACCATCTCCTTGATCTTCTGCTAGAGAACTTCTGCGAAAAGCAGTAGCAAACAAGTACCAAACACCAACAATTAGCACAGACGCTATGGTGAATGTTGTCGGGTTCAAAAAGCTACTTTTCCATTGTAGTATCTCATCGGCAGCGACAGAACTTGCATCTGCCCAATGATAAAGATGGTGAAAACCGAGCCATACTCCAGCAACTACGGGTAGCATCAATACTAATCCTACAATCATGAATTGTGTCATAGCTTCCCATACGCGTTTGAAATAAGTGTACCAACCTGCCCACGCAATTAAAAATGCGCTCAGTATAAACATAGACATAAAAGAAATGCCTGTAAAGAAGGTAACATTATGGAGATAATTAGTCCAAAAACGAGTGTGCAGACTATCATCTGTTAAAAAAGTGATGACCAAGCAAAGCAAGCCTATTGCCATGCCACCTAGCAGAAATGTTTTTTGTTTTGACTCGAACTTAAATGTGTTATCCATTATATTAGGATTAGTTATTGCTTAAAAGTATTAGTTTGTTCACACCACTGAAATGAAAAATCAGCATCATCCATTACTTGATGGATGATAACATCCCTTCATCTTTTGCTTCACTAGGTGCTGCTTCATTGTCTGTTGCTGGCTTTGCCATTGTTGCCAATGGGATACCATAGTTGTTCAGCGTATTATTTTCTTCACCATACACCAACTTTTTCTCCTTAGCTTGCAAGGAGTAAATGTAATGGATGACCTGCCAACGCTCCTCGTAGGAAATCTTATCTTTGTAAGCACCCATTGCATTTTTACCATACATTAAAGCGTGGTAGTACCTACCTGGTGATGCTTGTATAAATTCGTCGTTTACCAAATTGGCTGGCGCAAGCGGATAAATGCCACTAGCATAGATACCATCGTTATAGTTTCCAGCCGTGCCATGGCAAACTGCACAAAAGACATTGTACAACTCCTTTCCTTTTTCTAAACCTGCTTTAGTAATAGGAAAAGGAATCGTCTGGATTTCTTCTGTTGCCTTGGCTCTATCTTCCTCTGTATCGTCATAGTGGTAAGGCACGCTCCCGTTTGTTGGCACTACGATTGCATTTGGCGTATTCACTGAATTTTCGAGTGTTTCCATAGCAGCGTATCCTCTAGGTACTGTACCTTTAACTGGTAAACGACCACCTGCTAAGTCTTTTAGCTTAACTGTACTCTGTTCATCCCAAGTGTTGAGATAGTAGTAGTTGTAAGTAGTTGCTTCTACTGCAATGGAATGCGCCATATCTGGCATATACTCACTACCCGTTTTATTGCCTACTGAATTTTGACAAGAGTACAAGACAATAGCAAGTAACAATGTGAAAAATATATTTTTTAGTCGCTTATTCATCTTCTTATTTTTTTTCTGTTTTGTAAGTTTATGCAGGCATTTCTTTCGTAATGATTTCAGAAGCTCCCGTTCCACTAAGGAATTGACTTAGCCTTTCTCTTTCTTCTTCTGAATGATCATTCACACTGAACGCAATAATGAATTTATCATCAGTGATACGATCATCTAAAATAGCATTGCTCACACCAGGTCCTTGACCATTTACAATATAAAAAGAAACCACCATTCCAACTGCCGCAAAAAGTACAGTCAA
>DAITMC010000281.1:0-4274 GCA_036835365.1 Saprospiraceae bacterium | reverse complement strand
TATATCCAATGACTGATTTTTGAATCATTCCTCCTAACTTGGTGTTAAAGTCGAATACTGCGGCTAACATTTCATTTAAGTTGCCTGGTATATCATTAATCGAAAAAAGGGTCAAAATCATAAATGTGGTGCTTACGGGTATTCCTATTCGCGTAATAAAAAGTAATACGATAGGAGGAATGAGAAAGTACCATGCGTAGCGTTCAGGCATGTTGAATTTGTCCAAACGGTCAAACGCTACATCATCACCACCTAGCCATACGCCCAGACCACTATATCCCAATATCAAAATAGTGCTCATGATACCCGCAGCAAAAATCCATAAGATATACCAAGGTACACGGCGTTCGTTAGAAGTTAAGAAAGTGCCCAGTGTTTGAATTACATCATTACCAACTACGGAATAGGAAGCTAGTATGAAGCCAACCCACATGACTAGAAGTGAAATATCCATGTTTTTTTATTGTTTATTCTCAATGACAAAAGTAAAAACAAATACTACATCACATAGCATTTGACTGATGTGTTCACGTTAAGTTTTGATTAAGCCTATTACAATTATCATAATTTTTTGCTACACTACTGTGAGTTGCGTTGACGGCGAGTAAATTAAATGAAGCGCTTTTCAAAAGCAAAACGCTTAAAGTAAAAATTGTAGAAGAACAAAATTCCTTTTTCTATTCCTTTGATTATCAATTGATGGTGATGCAAAAACACCACTTGATCAAGGCAATAGACCAACACTAGAGAAATAACATAACCAACGCCAGAAACCAACATGGCTAAACCAAAAATAGTACTTGCTTTGCGATGCGATTCAAAAATAAACCATTTTTGAAGCAAGAAATTGAATACTACTGCAATAGGATAGGCAATAGCTTGGGCAGTAAAAGCACTTAATCCAAGTTGGTAAAATAGCAATAAGTACAAGCCAATATCTAGTGCTGTGGCAAGGATAGAAGTAAGCAAAAACTTGGATTTCAGTAGAAATAATGGTTTTAGTGTTGACTGCCAATGACTCATTTATTCAATTTTTTTCAGCATTTGCCATCCATAAAAAACGGAGGTAACATGGAGGGCATGTATCAATTCTTGACGATGAATCATATTTTCCAATTCCTCTAAAGTGTAGAGTTCTACTTTGATGTCTTCGTAGCGCTCCAGTGCTTGCGATTGTACTTTTTGACCACCTAACGCCAAAAATGAGTAACAATAGTTGGATTGGTTAGCAGGATTAGGCGAAAGTTTTGAGGTGAGTATCATTTGCTCAAATTCATAGCCTGTTTCTTCGAGCAGTTCCCTACGAATGGCTTGTTCTGGTGTTTCTGAAGGATCAAAATTTCCACCGGGCAGCTCTACAATGGTTTTGCCCAACCCATGCCGATATTGACGAATGAGAATGACTTGATGGTCTTTGGTAAGTGCTAGTGCATTTGCCCAATGAGCATACTGAAGCACGTAAAATGGAGTAACAATATCGCCATTTGGCATTTGACATTCATCGGCGCGTAGATTTATCCATCGGTCTTTGAGTATTGTTTTTGAGCTAAGTGTTATCCATTCCATTGTAATTACAGCGTTTTACCTTGTTTTGCTAATTCTTCTTGAAAGAATTGTTGAATTTCTAGCCAATTATTTACGCGCACATAATCCTGATTATGAACATTGTGCGAAGCTGTGTAAAGTAATCCTTTCCCTTTAAATTTTTGTAGATTACTGACATGGTCGTCAATCATATAGTCCGCATCAATAATACTTTTCTCTCCACAGAGAACGTAATTTTTCCAATGAATACTTGGGAAGTGCGTGTGCAACCAATCCCATTTATCAACGAGTGAATTTCTAAATTCGGTAGCAGACGTAACTACGAAAACTTCATAGTGTTGCTGTAGTGCTTGTACTACTTTTGAACTATTAGGCATAGGCATTACATCCCCAAAGAAGCCCACAGCATGAAGATATTTTCTCAAGTGTGTTGCCCCCTCTAGTTCATAAATTTTTTTTCCATAATAATCGTCTTTTTGGGGTCGCCAGCCTAAATCACGTTCAAAATAATGTAAGAGTTTGACATAAACATCTGCCATTACTTCGTCCATATCTAGTGCAATACGCTTCATCATCACGCTAATTTTAGACAAAGATAATGGAAATGTTTTGTCTCTAAATAACTTGAAAGCAAAACACAGTTATTAGTTTGCGCTAACATTGTTGCCTGGTACTTTGCGCTCTATGTTGTTTATTGCCAATGGTGCAATTTTTTCCCCCCAATAAATTGTCGTGTGTGGGAACGGAATTTCTATTCCTTGTTCATCAAAAGCGACTTTCAAGCGTTTGCGGTACTCTCTGCCTATCATCCATTGCTGACTTGGCATGGTTTTTATGCGTGCTTTAATGATGAGTGCGCTATCCTCAAATTTATCCAATCCAAAGATTTCGATGGGTTCAATAAAGTTGGTAGCATATATTTCCTCATTCATCATTGTATCGCCTACGGCTCTCATCACATCAATCACTTTTTGCACATCTTCTTTGTAAGCGACACCAATATCTAAAACCATAGCAGACCATTCTTTAGTCAAGTTAGTTAAAGTATTAATTTTACCATTCTGAAAAAAATGGACATTGCCGGAAAGGTCTCTCAAACGAATAGTTCTTAGTTCAATTTTCTCTACTAATCCACCTGTATCATTAATATTCACGACATCCCCTACCCTGATTTGGTCTTCTAGCAGAATAAAAAATCCAGTAATTACATCGCGTACCAATTCTTGTGCACCAAAACCAATCGCCAAACCAGCAATACCTACACCAGCAAGCAACGGACCTAATTCAATACCTACTTTACCGAGAATAATCATTAAGTAAACACTGATAATTGCAGTACGGAGAGAAAGGCTCAATATTCGGGTTAAGGTGTTGATCCTTTTTTCTGCTTCCATCCGAACATTGTCTTCTGAACTAGCTTGTCGCCTAATCATTACATTTGAAATCTGATTGGTCAGTAATTTTACCACTCTAAGTAGCCCAATAAAAATAATCGTGTAAAGTATAATAAGGGGTAATGCTGTAACTGTCCACAGCTTTAGTTGCTCTAGCTGAGTAATAATAAGTTCTGTGTAATTCATTTAATACTATGTTTTGTGCTGTCGGTGTGACAATCGTGAGTTGAAACTACAACAATGGAGAATCTGTAGCGATATAGAATCTACCATTTTAACAAAACAGACTACTAAAAAGGTTACTCCAATTGAATATTTGTGTAATATACTATCTTAGACCTCTGGGAATCAGTGTTCTAGGGTAAACTACTACACTTTCATTACCATCCTTACCCACAGTAGCAACACCAAACAAATAATTGTCTATTACAATATTTTTCAAGGTGTAGTCGGTAACCGTTTTGTCCACAAAACGATAGTATTGCCATTGCGGAGCAGTAGTATCACGCCAATAAATTTTGTAACCTATCACATCGGGGTCGTTTACTGCTTCCCATTTTAATCGGGTAGAAGGTTCAACTGCACCCCCGATCATCACTTGCGTAGGTGCAGGTGGTGCCCAAGCTAAGCTCGCCAGTGTTATGGCGTTTACACCAGTTAGTTTGGCTGCATAATCAAAATTCACCTTTTCAATAACATCGCCGTATGCAATACCATTTGCGGTTCGCAAATCCTGATGTTGTCTATCGTAGTGCTCGTGCGTTTCCATGATGCGCACTCCAGCAAACCCCTCGTCATTAAAAGGGCGATGATGCCCACCTCGACCGAAACGGTCTAAGCGGTAAATCAAAATTGGGTCTAAGTTAGTGCAATATGTTTTGGTTACTCTTTCAATGTATCTCGCTAGTTGGCGAGAAGGTCCATCCACCTCACCACCATAGAATCTATCCCACACGCGGTCGCGCTCGTTAGCGTTAGCAGGTGTAGGTTCAGAAAAAATACGGAAACTGCGATTATCAATAATTCCGTTTATTCCTTCAATATTACCAATCATATCGTTATTTAAAACACCAACAATGTCCCAGCCTTCTTTTTTAGCTTTTTCTGCTAAACCTTTTCCCCCAAACAAACCTTGCTCCTCCCCTGAAAGACCCACATAAATAATACTTGTAGGAAATTTATATTTTGTCAGTACCCGAGCGGCTTCTAATGCGCCCGCCATACCACTAGCATTATCATTCGCACCTGGAGAATCATCCACACCATTCAATGGGTCGGATACTCGGCTATCAATATCTCCCGACATGATAACGTAGCGTTCAGGGTAGCGTGTAC
>DAITMC010000280.1:0-4297 GCA_036835365.1 Saprospiraceae bacterium | reverse complement strand
TTTTCTTCAATTAGAACTCGTTTTTATAACAAAAAAGCAAGTGCGGAATGTGGGTTGTTAGTCAAGATAATAACTAAAATAAAGTATAATAAATACACTGTTTTATTTATTGTCTTACAAATTTCAACGTCTCTGATAATAGAACTGGTTAATTAGCCTAATCAAGTAGTAGGCATTAACTAGATTAAACATTAAATAAGACAATATATTTTAATTTGACTTGCAGTGTCAAACAAGCTGTTATAATTACCATCTTTGACAGTTAGTAAGATACAGTTAGACAAATTTATTTATCACTCTTTGTAAGACATTATTAGATAAATAGATATACAGTGTTAGTCATACGGTCTTACAGTCAATCCCCAACAGATTTCTCTCGAATGCTACACCATAGTCAAATTAAACCTAATGGACTGGTTATTAAGGTTAGATAAGTCAAACTTATAAATTAAGCATTTATACTTCATATACCTGCCCGAATACCATAAGTTTTTCTTAACTCCCCCTCCAAGCACTACCAAAAAGTTAGCTTTTGACCCCCATAGCGGATCATTCTTACTTTTGATCATGTATGCTAAGGAAAGATTGGAGATTGCCGATTGGAGAGGGGAGATTGGAATAGTTGAAGTTGAACAGAGGGAAAGTGAACGCTCATGGATAAAGAGGCATTTAAGTCGCGGACTAAGGCATTTGCCTTACGAACCATTCGCTTAGTTGAGGCTTTGCCAGAAAAGCCAATAAGCTCACAAGTCATCGGCAAACAATTAATCCGTTCGGGAACATCGGTAGGAGCCAATTATCGGGCAGCTTGTCGCGCCAAATCAACGGCTGAACTCATCACCAAACTCAATATTACTTTAGAGGAAGCTGATGATAAATTCAATCAAATATATTCTTTAATCACAACCTATGGTGGATATGAACAATTGCTGGAAGAATATCAAGCTGTTAATGCTTATAAAGGAAATAATTATTTACCTTTTATTTGGCGTTTTTATAAAAGTCATCGCAGTGCATTTTTTCGCTTAATTCATACTTGGGAATTACAATCGACTAGTACTGATAATAGCTTGATAGATGCTATACAGTTTTTAATCAAAAATAGACATAAAAAAGGACAATATTTATCAGCAGAAGTTGACCTTTCTTTTGCTTCTCCACAATGGCAAAATTTTGTGATTTATCAAAATGAATTGGGAACCAAATTGTTTCGCCGTCACTTTGAAGTTTGTGTCTTTTCTTACTTAGCATTTGAATTAAAATCAGGAGACATTTGTCTTAAAGATTAATATCTTTTATTAATCGGCGTCATATAAGTATTGATAGCTTAAATAAAGCAATTAATGATGTTATTAATCGTTATAATGTACTTGATTTACCAAAGCTTTGGGGCAAGGGGAATGTTGCTGCTGCTGATGGTACTAAATATGATGTAAGAGAACAAAATTTACTCACAGAATATCATATCAGGTATGGTGGTTATGGCGGTATTGCTTATCATCATATAGCGGATAAATATATTGCTTTATTTAGTCATTTTATCCCTTGTGGAACATGGGAAGCTGTTTATATTATTGAGGGTTTATTAAAAAATAAATCCGATTTGCAACCCGATGTGATTCATGCTGATACTCAAGGGCAAAATCTGCCAGTTTTTGGTTTATCCTATTTATTAGGAATTAAGTTAATGCCTCGGATTAGAAATTGGCAGGATTTAGTTTTTTATCGTCCTGATAAAAATATAGTTTACCAACATATAGATTCTTTCTTTAAGGAAACTATTAATTGGCGATTAATTGAAACTCATTTTTTTGATTTGATGCAAGTAATTTTATCTATTTATACAGGCCAAATATCCAGTGTTAGTTTATTACGAAAGTTAGGTAATTATAGTCGTAAAAATAGATTATACAAAGCTTTTAGAGAATTAGGGAGAGTAATCAGAACTATCTTTTTATTAGAATATATTTCGGATTTAAAATTAAGACAACAAATAACAGCAGCTACCAATAAAGTTGAGGCTTACAATGGCTTTTCTAAATGGTTATTTTTCGGAGGAGATAAAATTATTAGTACGAATGATAGAGAAGAAATGGAAAAAAGAATTAAGTATAACGATTTGGTTGCTAATGCAGTTATTTTTCATAATGCTGTAGAGCTAACCAATATTTTACGGCAATTAAAAAGAGAAGGTTATTTGATAGATAAAAATGATGTAGCTGCCCTTAGTCCTTATCTAACCAATAATATTAAAAGATTTGGTGATTATCTTCTGGATTTGACTGAAATACCTCCTTCATTAGATGAATTCAAAGTTTTATTTCTTTGAATTGAAGAAAACTTCTAAGTGAAAGGGGAGCAACTCTTTAGGCTTATGTAAACATTTCTTGACATGAATGTCCGATTTCGCACGTATCTCGGCTTTACCCCTTGATAGGAAGCTATATTGAAATCAAATTAAATGAATTATTTATAAGAATTTATATATAAAAACAACTGCCTACGTCAAGCCATACCTCCCAGCCCAGAGCCGCCTAGTTAGCGGCTTTTTTGTTGAGACTGAAACTTTGGCAAATCAAGGCTTACAATTAAACTAAGTTTAGCTAAGGTTTTTTTTATGAAAAATGCTAACATTCACGAAGCCAAAACCCATCTATCTAAATTGATTGAATCAGTTTTAGCTGGGGAAGATGTAATTATTAGTAAAGCGGGTAAACCCTTAGTACGCTTAATACCCTATCAAGGAGCAACCCAACCAAGGACTCCTGGAATATGGAAAGGACGTATTAAAATAGCCTCTGATTTTGATTCTGAATCGGATGAGATTAACGCCATGTTCTATGGGGATGAAGAATGAACTTTCTCTTAGACACCCATATTTTACTGTGGTGGTTAGAGGAATCGCCGAGATTATCAGCCTTCGTCAGCTCCGCAATTCGTAACCCCAATAACTTGATCTTCGTTAGTGCAGCAACCGTTTGGGAGATGTCCATTAAGCAGTCTTTGGGAAAACTAGAGATGCCTTCTAATTTATTAGAAGTGCTAAAGATTAACGAGTTTGAAGTATTACCAATAACCGCCGAACATAGTCTAAAGGTTGGCGCTCTAGCTAATCATCATAAAGACCCCTTTGATAGAATGTTAATCGCTCAAGCCATCAGTGAAGGATTAACCCTAATCTCAGAGGACGATAAATTCCAACTTTATGACGTACCCTTATTGGCGAGATAAAAATACTTAATATGGATAAGCAGTTTGTCTGGCGAGAAGTGGCTAAAATTATTGCTGATTATCCCCTGATGGAGTGTGACCGTTGTGCTGTAGCTGTAAGTGATTGGCTCAGAAAAAATCAAATTCCCCATAAAATTATTAGATTAAAGACGAAACGTCGCAGTGACTATTTTATTGTCAGTCGTCGCTATGGAAATCGTGATGCCATTACGGAAAATGGTACTCATTATGGGGTTGAGGTTTTCGGATTGGTGTTTGATAATTTGTCTGATTATGGTTTATCTCTAGATGAATGGCTGGCGGATTTTAATTGTAGAAGTGGTGGGTTTATAGTTGATGAGTTGGAATCAAATGGAGGTTGAAAAATGGACAATTTATATGAAACACTCCAACAAATTAAGGAAGCTCCAGGGATGTATTTGGGTCGTCCCTCGGTGAGTGATTTGTTTATGTTTTTGGCGGGTTATGAATTTGCCAGATTACAAATGGGTATAGCTCTCGATGAATCGGAGGAGCTTTTTTATGATGGCTTTCAGCCTTGGTTACAAGAACACTTGGGAGTGCAGAGTGTGACTAGTTGGGCGAAGTTGATTATGCTTTCTTGTCATGATGAGAAGGCAGGTTTTTTGAAGTTTTTTCATTTACTCGATGAGTTTAGAAAACAAACTCAAAAACAGGCAGCTTAAGTTTTTCAGATGATGGCTTAGAAATTATAAGAGACACTGTATTGTCTAGTTATAACTCTGTTTTACAATATGTAAGTAAAAATGTCTAAGAATCAGTATTTTGGTCTTAAATAGTTACAAAAATTACTACATTTGCATTATTAAATTTAACATTGCCTTAGTTTACAGAAAAGCTATTACTAAAGAGTTAACCATATTTTTGGGGAATGTTTGTATTTGTTTTTTTTTAGAGGCTTAAGCTATTGCCAATAAAGGGTTTGAGGGGTCTATAACAGTAAATTTCTCGCCTCGTTGCCATTCCCCTACTTCATAATAAATATGCTATTAATAAAGAAAAATATTTGTCCTAGACTGTCTAGGACATATCATGATGGAAATAG
>DAITMC010000279.1:0-4302 GCA_036835365.1 Saprospiraceae bacterium | reverse complement strand
TGGTACAAAAAAATATTTTTGGTTGAATTTTTGTGTTGAATTACCGTTTTTAGCTAAGATTTCCAAATTCTTAAATAACTTCGGAAATTTTAAATCAATATATCATGTATTTGTAAGGATAATAGCGGATGTCGAAATTAAATGTTAAATTATTTGCATTTAAATTTTTTGGCTTGTATATTTGCTAAATGAAATACTTATTTTCCATATCATTCATTGTCATATTGTTAGCACAAGCCCTCCACTTGACGCTTCCTTATGCTTTTAATGGTGTTGCAAAAGATTTCATTACAGAGAATTTTTGTATAAACAAAGCAGAAGTAGAACTTCTGTGTAGCGGTAAGTGCTACATTAATAGCCTTTTAGCACAAGAAGCTGGAAAAGAAGAATCAAAAAATATTCCATTCAGTATCGAAAAAATATCACTTTCTCCAGTTGAAATCGCAGTATCTTTAGTCAAATCATCTTCTATTTCAAATTCGATCGTAGATGTGTTACCCACATATGCTTTCAATTATCATTTTGATTTAATATCAACTACTCTTAAGCCACCAATAGTAGCTTAATCTTTCCTTTTACTATTCTTTTACGGTTTAAAATTTAATCATTTGCATTATGCCCTGTTGCTTGGTCTGCGTATCGCAAACGATGTCCTCTTAACATTCATTATTGAAATTGATAATGGCTGATTATGGACTAAATGACATCACGAATACAGGACTTTGGCACGGCATGGACTAAATTCTTCTAATTATGTTTTTTAGAACGATGATGTTATCACTCTTGATGCTATTGACTATCAATGCAATAGCCTGTGATGTCTGTGGATGCAGCATTAGTAGTAATGGTGTTGGGCTACTTTCTGCTTATCAGTATAATACTGTTGGCATCCGATGGCAAAGTGTTTATTTCAGACAAGATCCAACACTTGGGACAACAAAAGATCGCTTTGAATCGCTAGAGTTATATTTTCAGTGGCATCCGATGGAGCGCTTGCGTTTATCTGTGTTTCAACCTTACAAATGGCATCATAGATATACAGAACAAACTCATCGTCAAATCAATGGACTTGGCGATACACGTCTGCTTGTCAATTATGCTACTTTTAAAAATGCAAAACCTACGGACTTAAGTACTCTGTTTTGGGAATTGGGAGCGGGCATAAAATTACCTACTGGACAATACGATGCTCGGATTCACAGAACAGGACTTCCTGAGAATTTCAATATCGGTAATGGAAGTTGGGCTTACATCTTTCAATCTAATGTAGTTTATAACCTGCCTAAATTGGGAATAGCTTCCTTTACCACTTATCAACATAATTTAGTATCCAAATCAGACTATCACTTTGGCAGTCAGTTATCGAGTAGTTTATCCATTTTCGCTCAAAACTCATTCACCAAAACATTCAAAACCATTCCACATATTGGCTTATATGTGGAGCAGGTAGCTGCTGATAAATTATATAATGGAAACGAGGCACACGGTACAGGTGGATATGGATGGTTTGCCTCAGGAGGTATCAACTTTGTGATTAAAGATATTTTAATTAGTTCTTCCATTTCGCTTCCCATTACTGGAAATTATGGGGAAACAGAAATTGAGGCGAAGCCAAGATTTACTTTAGAATTAGCTTATATTTTTTAACCATTATAAATTTTTTTAAAATGACTCGATTATTTTTAATGTTCGCAATTGTTAGTACACTTTTCTTCACTGCTTGTGAAGAAGACAAAGAAGAAGTACAACTTTCCGGTGAATTTGAGGTTGAATTTGATAATGTTGCCTTTGTAAATGGCAGCAATCAGCAATTAAAACTTAGAGAAGTTGGCAGTACAGTTTATGACTACAAGAATGGAATGGGACAAGATTTTAACATCACTTTCTTGCGTTATTACATCTCAAACATTGTTTTAGAAGGACCAAACGGTGCATATTATGAAGATAAAATGTCCGTGGATGCTACTAGTGCTAAAGGTTACTATTTAATTGATGAAGCTGATCTCGCATCACAACTTATTCGCTTGACAGATTTGCCTGCTGGTAAATACAATAAAATTACTTTTACCGTAGGTGTTGAAGAAAGTGGTATTAAAGAAGGTGCTGCAGGTGGTGTATTAGACCCTTCCACAAGTGGAATGTTCTGGAACTGGAACTCAGGTTATGTAGCCTATAAAATTGAAGGACAATCACCAGTTTCTCTTGGAAATGCAAATGGAAACACCATTAAGAAGGATAACGCTCAGGGTATTGTTTTCCATGTTGGTGGCTGGAAGGAGATCGAAGGCACTGCTTTTGTCAATAATAATCGTAGAATCACATTAGATTTTGATACAGATGCTACAGTAAATAGCAAAGAACGCCCACATGCACATTTTTTTGTGGATGCTTTGTCCATATTTGATGGAGCGAATAAAATAGATTTCACGAAGGTAAATAATGTACACCGACCAGATGCAGCTACGCCTATGGCTGATAATATGCTGAAGGCTTTTAAATTTGACCATCTTCACTAGTAAATTGATGTTTGTTCATCTTATTTTACTTTTCGGGGGGCTACTTCCCCCGAAAATTTTTAATATCAATAATATGATTCAACTTAAAATAATTAGGCTTCTACTATTTTTTATTTTATTCATCAGTTGTGATAACAGTAGAGAGGAAATCACAAAAGCAGATGATTTTCAATTTGTTGTACCGCCACATTTTCCAGAACCTACTTATACGTTTCGGAATAATCCTATCAATAAGGCAGGCTTTGAATTAGGTAAAAAATTATTCAACGATCCTAGACTATCAAAAGATAATTCTGTGGCTTGCGCTAATTGCCATGCTAAAGCGGTAGCTTTCTCTGATCCTCAACATGATTTTAGCGTGGGTGTAGGCGACCGAATAGGGTTGCGCAATGCACCTGCCATTCAAAACATGGCATTTATGAACGAGTTTTTTTGGGATGGGGGCGTAGTTCATTTAGACTTTGTGCCAACTAATGCTATTGAAAACCCGCTAGAAATGGATGAAACGTTGAGCAACGTAGTTCAAAAACTAAATAGAATTGAAGAATATCGCCTTTTATTTAAAAAAGCATTTGGAAATATAGATTCCATTAATGCGCCGCTCATGCTGCATGCGTTTTCACAATACATGAATATGCTTATTTCCGCCAATTCAAAATACGATCAATATTATTTGGGTAAAACTCAACTAACAGAAAATGAGCAATCTGGATTAGCACTGTTTAAAAAGCATTGCGAGAGTTGCCATTCGGGCGTACTATTCACCAATCAAGGCTATGCTAATAATGGCATTGATAGCATTTTTATGGATTTGGGTAGGGCAAATATCAGTGAAGGAAAAGAAGACATAGGAAAATTTAAAATACCCAGCCTTAGAAATGTTAGTCTTACTGCGCCTTACATGCACAATGCCAAATTTAAAACCTTGGCAGAAGTGTTAAATCATTATGCTAATGGCGTAAAAGATTCACCAACTTTGGATGCTAGATTAAAAAAGGATAATAAACTAGGTATTTCAATATCCCCAGAAGAGCAACAGCGTATTATAGATTTCTTATCCACCTTAACCGACCGAGACTTCATTAGTAATGAGTTGTTTTGAATAGCTTTAATTCAGTGGGGAGTGTTAGGCAACACAGCTCACCTAACTGTTTATCCTTCCTTTTTTTGCGGTGTTATTTAGTTTGATTCATGGTTAACAAATCTAAATATTTTGATTTGTCTGATGGACTTTGATGAAAGATGCCCCCCCGATGCCTGATGCTTCCCAGCATCAGCTACACTTATTCCGCTCGTTTGAAACGAGTGTGATCAATTTAGCCGACGTTTGGAAACGTCGCCCATCGGGGTTATTTATCGTTATCCATAAAAGATTTGTTGATTATTTCGCAATCTTTTCTAAACTCGTAAAAATAATCAATATCTTTTCTATCTATTTTAGAACCAACGCAATGAACTATTCTCAAATTTGTTAATTTTAGTAATGGTTTCAAACTTTTTACATTGGTTTGATTAAAATGCAATTCTTTTAAATTCTCAAAAGTTTCAATTCCTTGTAAATCATCAATTTTTGTGTGTGATAAATTTAATGTTTCAAGTTTTTTTAGAATTGTCAATGGTTTTATTTCCGTTACAAAATCCTTTTCTCCGCAATCAAAGTTATTTAAATTTAATATTTCGTCAAATTCATTATCTGTTAATTGTCTGCTTGTGTAAGATTTAATTAATTGTTAGACTTATTCATCTATGTTAATCAATGTTTTAGTTGCAACTGATAATTCCATAA
>DAITMC010000278.1:0-4311 GCA_036835365.1 Saprospiraceae bacterium | reverse complement strand
TTCAATGATAAAACTTTGACACAAAAGTTTGTTAAAAAATAAGGTTGTCTGAATGGACGGATTATTTGGGATGATAGGTAAATGACTTATCATCCCTTTTTTTTGTTAATCGTAGAAACAAAAGTATCCGAAAACATGATTCGCCCGCCGCCTTACCCCGATATTAGGGCTATTAATTTCTAGTTATTGTCTCGTTTTGCGCTTTATCCATGCGGGCTACACAAGGAAAAGGCGTTCAGATGCTATCCAGTGGGATTTCATTCGGTTTGGTATCGAAAGTTCACGGATGCAAGAATAAACAATTCAAAATAAAACAAAATGGAAAATCAGAATGACAAATGGGTGAGAACTTTTAAGAAGCGACTGCCTATGCTGGACTTAGTTGGGCCATTTCTCTTTTTTATGGCATCGTTAGTAAGAGCATTTGGAATTGGAACGGTTCCGGGTGAACTTTACTGGGTTAGTTCATACGAAGGTCTGATGATGACGATTGGTGTTCCTTTTTTTGGTGGTGTTCAACGAGTAGTTGCTTAACCCAAATATATAGCACACAGATAACACGAATTGAACAGATTTTATACGGGCTTTAAAATTTAACAGCATTACTTATTTAGCACTACCAAACTAAGCCATCAGTAAGACTGATTTTCTCCAAATTTCTGTTCCAGCACTTCCATCGTATAACGATTAACCAGTTGATACGCCTGCTCATAGTTGCCTTGCAAACCACGCTTTTCTACATACACCAAGCCAATGCCTTTAGCATAAATTTCTCTGCCTATCAATTCTATCGTTAGCACTCCTTCCTTATCGTGTTCAACGAGTTCTCTCACGCTAAATTCAATAGCTGGATAGCTTTTTCCCTGAAAATTATAAGTCGTTGTGGAGATGAAACGGCGATTTTTTATAACACTTATTTTGCTACTATCTAAAGCGGATTGCCATGATACATTGTATAAAAATACTCCAAAAGAATCCTTTACCTCAAAAGGAAAACTATTACCACTAATGATTTCCATCGGTATTTGAATCTGATACCCACTAGTATCTGTTTCATAAATAAACGCCTCGTCCAGTAACATTCCATTAGCAACTTCAAGCTGGCGAATTAGTTGTTGAGGCAGAAATTTATAATCATAATACATTCCTGTTAAAAAAGTACTATTACCTTGCTCAATAGTTCGGTAATACCAATAATAAGGTGGAAAAGTATCAGGATTAGTAGATTGATATTCATAGACTAAACCTTCTTTTAGCTCTCTTAAAGGCAAATAATATGCTTCTGTACTGAACTGATAAGCACAGCAAGAAAGAGAAATGATTGAAATCGTAAACACAAATCGGTGCATAAAAAGTGCTATTTATATCATAAAAAAGTGCCGAATACTTCATTCATATTCGGCACATCAACAAATATAAAGTCATGAAAAAGAGATTAATCTATTGTTCTAGCTTCTACTATCCCACCCTTTAAGGTCGCGGACGAGCTTTTTTATCTTTTTGCATTGCTTTTTGCATTGGATTAAGTGTCGGCTCTGACACATTATTTTTATATACACTGAAATAGCTAGGCGATGCCGGCACTGGTGCTACATTGTTATCCTCATCAATATCTGCCAACTCGCCATAAGGGTCTAGTTTTACAGCTGTAACAACCTTATTCTTGACAAAAACTTTAGTAAAGGTGTTTTCATTTTTTCGCCAAATTTCCATAGGAATACGCTCAATCTCTGTTGTTCCATCTTCGTAAGTCCATTCCAGCACAATCGGCATCACCAAACCTCCTTTATTAGAAAAGGCTAATTCGTAGTAGTTTTTACCTTTGAATAATTCTTCTTTTTCTTTTTTAGAGTAGGTCTCAGCATAGAGTTTAGTCTTTATTACCTCAACAGAATCAGCTGTTTCCCAAGGACGATAAGTAGAATAGAAATCAATTAGTTCAGGGTCTTTTTCTGTCGGAAATTCTAGGGTTTCCCTATTGCGCATTTTTGTTAAATCTACGAATGGCTTCTCTGCTTTTACCTCGCGCGAAACCTCCCTTACTTCGGGGTCTTTTTCTAAGTCGGCCTGATACCATTTTATGCTATCCAAGGCAATATCTACGGCATCAGTACCGAAAAACCAACCCTTCCAGAACCAATCGAGGTCCACGCCGCTAGCATCTTCCATTGTTCGGAAAAAATCTGCTGGTGTAGGTTTTTTAAACATCCAACGATTGGCATATTCTTTGAAGGCATAATCAAACAGTTCTCTGCCCATTACTGTTTCCCGCAGTATAGTCAATGCGGTAGAAGGCTTAGAGTAAGCATTCGGACCGAAATAAACAATGTTCTCACTATTGGTCATTATAGGCTCTAGCTGGTCTTTAGGCAATGCCATGTATGAAGTAATGTTTCTAGGAGAGTTGCCGAATTTAGTAGGAAAATCAGGGTCAAATTCTTCTTGAGCTACATAATCTAAGAAGGAATTAAGCCCTTCATCCATCCAAGTCCATTGTCTTTCGTCGCTATTGACAATCATAGGGAAGTAATTATGCCCTACTTCGTGGATGATTACGCCAATAGCACCCCATTTAGCACGCTCGGTATAAGTACCATCTTTTTCAGCACGACCATAATTAAAAGCAATCATTGGATACTCCATTCCATTAGCTGCCTCTACCGAAATAGCCACTGGGTAGGGATAAGGGAAAGTATATTTTGAATAGGTTTTTAACGTATGTGCTACTGCCTTCGTAGAATAGCGACTGTAAATAGGAAAGGATTCCTCTGGGTAGTAGCTCATGCACATTACTCTTCTGCCATCCTCAGTAACATGAGGCATAGCATCCCAAACGTACTTACGACTTGCTGTCCAGGCAAAATCGCGGACGTTATCTGCTTTAAAAATCCAAGTTTTAGTCTTTTCTGATTTTTTCTTTTTCAAATTTTCCTTTGCTTCCTCCAAAGTAACGACGAAAATGGGTTCTTCCACATTTTTAGCCTGCTCCAGTCTCCTTTGGTGTGTGGGTGTAAGCACAGAAGAATAATTAAGGCATTCTCCAGTAGAAGCAACTAGGTAGTCATCAGGTACAGTCATTTTTACGACATAGTTCCCGAACTCTAGCGTAAACTCTCCGCGCCCTGTGAATTGCTTATTCTGCCAGCCTTCTACATCACCATATACACACAGACGAGGAAACCATTGCGTGATAGTGAAAATGTACTCATCCTGGTCTTTGAAGTATTCATAGCCACCACGACCGCCCATGACCGATTTCTCGGTAATGTAATAGTGCCACTTTACTTTGAATTTAAAAGTTTCACCAGACTTCAATGGCTGAGGCAGTTCTATACGCATCATGGTTTTGTTGATAGTATAGGCTAAATCATTATCCTTGTCGTCCTTCAATGCGTGAATCTTATGCCCATAGTCTTTATCAATTCTAGCATCAAACTCTAAGCGGTTTAACGCCCCTTCACTCAACACTTTTCCATTTCCCATTGAACTCGGATCGAAAAGATGATTATCTGCACCTTTACTATGTTGATTTTCATCGAGTTGTAACCAAAGATACTTTAGCGTATTAGGCGAATGGTTGTAATAGGTAATGGTTTCTACGCCGTCCAAGCGTTGATTTTTCGTGTCTAATGTACAGTCAATATCATAGTCAGCACGCTGCTGCCAATAGTCAGCACCAGGTGCACCATCCATACCTCTGTATGAATTACCAGTGGGGAGCATTGTACCTAGCTGTTCAAATTTATTACCGTGATTAGATTGACTTTGCGCATGTAAGAGCGTTCCTAAAATGGCAACTTGAGTAGTTAGTAAAACAAGAAAAAGTCGTTTTAAATAGTTGAATATCATCGGATGTTCAGTTTACTTTACAAATATTTATCGTAAAGTTAATAAATAGAAATGAAATGAAATTGCATTTTAGCTAAAATCCTGATGGAAATAGAATAAAAAGTACTCAAAAATGAGTGGAATAAAAAAGCCCTTGAGTAAGGAACTTACTCAAGGGCTGAATAGAGAATATGAACTATTACACAACCGTAGCTGGGTCAACCCCACCTTGTAGGTAATCTTGATAAGTTTTTAGTTCTACCCATTTACCTGCATCCGCCAACTGCGCTTGTTTGGGCCAAGTATCTGGAATAGCTAGTCGGTAGCGATCTCCCTCTGAAGCTAAAATTTCTTTTAATCGCTTTATCGTAGTGTTGGCTAAGTCTGACCAATCTTTGATACCATTGTTTTTCAATAGTTCCTCAATTTTTGGTCCAATACCTTCTACAATTTTCAAATCGTCAGGATTAGAAATAATACCTA
>DAITMC010000277.1:0-4348 GCA_036835365.1 Saprospiraceae bacterium | reverse complement strand
CCACTGCTACCTGAATTAATAGCGAGTGAGGACTGGTATAATGTAATAACCATCAGAGGAACGCTAGCAAGCCTATATGGGGAACAAGGGCTTTACCAACAATCCTTAACCATGGCACTTGAAAACTACGCGCTGCTGTCGCACGTAGGAGCATCAGACCAAATTGGAATCATAGAGGATGTTGCAAATGCTTATGCGGATATACAAGATTTTAAAACTGCCATTCAATATTATGAAAAGGCACTAGTAATATCAGAAAAATTAAATGAAAAACTAACGGTATTAAAACAATTGGGAGATTTAGTCAATTTGAAACTCGAAATTAAAGATACCACTAATTTGGCATACTATATCAATCGAGGGGAAACGCTGGCAAATGATTTTGAAGGTAATTACAAATGGGTCATGTGGAAGTATCAGCTTTCAGAATACTACATGGATTATGGATTATCTAAACAAGCAGACACCTTGCTCCAAGTGATAGCTGAGGTGGTAGAAGCACAAAATTTTGAAGCCTTAAAAATATACATAGACCATGCCATAGGCGTTAATTCGATTGATTTAAAGCATTTTGATAAGGCTATTGAATATTGCAAACGAAGCTATGAGCATTCTAAAGCGCAACTCCAAAGCCTAGAAATGACTCAACTCAACTGCGATTGTCTCTATAAAGCTCACAAAGCACTTGGACAACTTACCCAAGCACTAGCATACCTAGAAGAATCTTATGCCTTGCGCGATACGATGCTCAACGGAGAAACCACCAAAGCCACCACGCGCCTAACGATGCAGTTTGAGTTCGACCAAGAGCAAGCACAAAGAGAATACCGCTATCAAAAGCAACTTCAAGGTGAAAAATTTATCCAATATGGACTAATTGTTGGCTTAAGCTTAATGGCCGTATTAGTTTTTTTTATCTACCGCAACTACCGTAACAAAGCCAAAGCCAACCAACTCATCGAAGCACAAAAACAGGAACTAGAAGCACTTATTGCGACCAAAAATCGGTTGTTCGCTATCATCGGACATGATTTAAGGCAACCTTCTATGGCTTTTCGTAATATCGGAAAAAAAATAGATTACTTGATTCAAAAACAGGATTTCAATACCTTATCGAAACTGAGTCAAAGCCTAGGGAGTGCTGCGCTTTCGCTCAATAGTTTACTCGATAACCTACTCAACTGGGCGTTGCAACAACAAAACGCTCTAATGTATCAACCTCAGCCTATTAACATAGCTGAGGCTACGCAAGAGATTTATCAGCAATTTCAAACCGCAGCCGCTGAAAAAGGCATCACTTTACAATTTGATTTGTCTGAAAATACCCAAGTCCTAGCTGACCCCAGTACCTTTAGCATTATTATGCGCAACCTAGTGGATAATGCTATTAAATTCACGCCCAAGCAGGGACAAGTTAGCCTCAGCGACGAGATAAAAGACAATCAAGTGCTACTAAAGGTAAAAGATACAGGTATTGGAATGGCGGAACAAGAACTCAATACACTATTTCAACTCAACAACTCCAATCGAAAAGGCACTAACGGAGAAGCCAGCACAGGACTAGGCTTAACTTTGGTGCATGAGTTAGTCAAAATGAATAAAGGTAGGATTCAAGTAAAAAGTCAGCCAAAACAAGGAAGCATCTTTGAAGTATCCTTACCATTAGCATGAACATCATCAAGTGGATTATTCAATTAGTCTAAGATTCTGTTCAACTGTCCGAAGCCTCAAACACAAATTTTCAAGACTTCGGACAGCCAACCAATCCCTACGCTCCACACTCAAACATTCTCTACTTCACCACTTGCTGCACCAGCACCGTGCCATCTGCGCTACGTACCTGCAAGGTGTAAATGCCCTCTGGCAACCCACTCACTTCCATTTGGAACTGCGCACTGGTAATCTGAAACTGACTCACCACTTGCCCCAACGCATTGTATAGCGTCGCTGCTCCTTGACCATTCACTATCGTCAAACGCTCCTGCACTGGATTCGGAAACGCCACTAATGCCTCCTTTTTTATTCCTAATGCCTCCTTAATCACAATGATGTCGCTGTATTCAAATTGCCCATCAAAATCCAATTGTTTCAGGCGGTAATAGAAGAGACGGGATGGCTTTAGTTATACGCTGATAAAGGACTTTGTACTTTGACTGGGTGTGTGATTGTTGTGATTGGATAATGTGTGTTCATTATTTGATTGAAAAATATATTACCTTCGTTTATTTGGTTTCGTGTGGGCTTTTCTTCTTAAAGTACCTACACGCTGCTTTAAGGGGCAAGATTAATTTGCATAGAAGTAGGGAACTATTTTGAATAATTGAATATATTGAGAATAACTTTGAGGTGTTTTACCATCGCACCACTCGTTGCTACCACTTTTAAGTGGCAAGTCAAAAGCGTTGTTTGGAGTCGTGCCTGTACGCAGCACCTCAAGGTCGAATGTCGTCAATTTAAGGCTTAACATGGCGTGTAGTATCGGAGTGACTCGAAGTTACTCCGATAGTAAGGTATGATTTTTAGCATTTTATATATTTTAAAATACTAAAAATACACTATCAATAGTAGCGTGATTTTTCTTAAGTTGAAGACATTCTACGCTCTAAAACTTTCAGAAGTCTCGAAGGCTTCGGATATGGAGCTACTAATGCGCTATTTACCTTAGCGCAACCTTATTGAGGCGGATGTTCTCCTACCAGTAAGGTTAACCTTCTTAAATTGATTAATCCGATACGGTTCAATCTCAACACAGCGATGGTTGCTCTGCCAGTTGGTGTAAGCCCTATTACCTCCAAATAATCGTCGCTCCACGCAAAATGTACTGTCCAATCTTCTGTTCTTGGATGAAATAATGGAACACTTTCTTGCGTAATAGGGTCAATACCTGTTGTTTTAATACTTTTTGCACTATTGCAACCTCCACAGGACAAAGCCAAATTTTCTAAGGAATTGTCTTCGCTATCTCGAAAAGGTATAATATGCTCTACGTGGAAAGTATGAAGGGCATTGTGCATCCAAGACAAACAATATTCGCATCTACCGAAGGCACGCTTTATAACTTCTTTTCTTTTGGCATCCGAAATGTACTTACTAGCCATAAAGTCAGTTTCTTGTTATCCCTAACGATTGGCGGAGTGCTTGCAAAGTTATCCCCCTCAAATGAGCTAAATGAAGGAGTGCTTCTAATCGTTCTGCTTCTTTTTGCTCTATTTGATCTACTAAATCTTGAAGTTGTGCTTGCTCCTTTTCATCCAGCAATATAGTTTTGCTCTTTGACCTCAACATCTCAAATTGCTCTAATTCCCATTGTGGTAAACCTTCATTAATACTTTTTAATAATAGTGTTTCTTGATGCTGTAGTGCTTTGACCTTCCGACTTGCAAGCAATTTGTTCACCTCTTGAGCAAAGTCAGCTAAGGTGTTGGTATCCATTGCTTGAAGTCCCTCCAGCAAAGATGCTGTATTTAAAGTCAATTGCACCGTTGATGTATTTGCCATTTTAAATCTATTTATTCAATAAACAACCCAAAATGGAAAAGTTTGTTTGATGGAGTTTAGAAAAGAATGAAGAATGAAGAATTTTTCATTCTTCATTTACTTCACCACTTGCTGCACCAGCACCGTGCCATCTGCGCTACGTACCTGCAAGGTGTAAATGCCTTCAAAAAAATTATCGTCATCTATATCCACAAAGCTGGGGGTGGAATATCTGCCCACATCCACTACTGGTTGAATAAAGGCAGCACTACTACGATTGCCTGTATTTTGGAAGTAGATCATATTGCCATTTATTTCCCCGACAAAAGCATCCAAATCCCCATCGCCATCTATATCCACAAAGCTGGGGGTGGAAAACCTGCGCACATCCGTCGGCCCAAAGGGATTGGTGCTAGGGGTAGCAAAAGCAGGACTGGCAGTCGTTCCTGTATTTTGGAAGTAAAGGATATTGCCATATAGTTCCCCGACAAAAGCATCCAAATCCCCATCGTCATCTATATCCACAAAGCTGGGGGTGGAATTATAGCCCACATTCATCAGCCCAAAGGGATTGATGCTAGGGGTAGCAAAAGCAGGACTGGCAGTCGTTCCTGTATTTTGGAAGTAGATCATATTGCCAAAAAGTTCCCCGACAAAAGCATCCAAATCCCCATCGCCGTCTATATCTACAAAGCTGGGGGTGGAAGCAAAGCCCACATCCGTCAGCCCAAAGGGATTGGTGCTAGGGGTAGCAAAAGCGGGACTGGCAGTCGTTCCTGTATTTTCAAAGTAAAGGATATTGCCATTTATTTCCCCGACAAAAGCATCCAAATCCCCATCGCCATCTATATCCACAAAGCTGGGGGTGGAA
>DAITMC010000276.1:0-4365 GCA_036835365.1 Saprospiraceae bacterium | reverse complement strand
AGCAAAACAAATCTATAAAATTGTCTTTTCATTTTCGAGCTTGCTCTTCTATGTAGGCTCGCAAATCCTCTAATTGTTGATGATTCATTTTTTCTAGAGTATATTGTGGCATATAAGCTCCTTTGCCAGGAAGCGGTGAAGTTCCGTAGCGCGCCACTTGATAAATAGAGTAGCGCGTATAGCGCGGAATATGCCGATTCAAAAATTGAAAGGTATTTTTGCTATCATCCAATTCAAAAAAAGAATAGCGCATTCCTTCATGGCAGTGCTTGCAGCCTAAGTCATATATGCTTTTGCCATTTTCGGCATTACCTACTATCGCTGCAATGCCTTGTTGCCGATCTTCAGGTGGTGCGGTAAAACTAGCGGGCATACCCTGTAAGTATTTTGACTTCAAAAGCGCAATGGATGCCTCGCTTTTCAATTTATCGTTTACCGCTTGATTGATTTGTCTCATTTCCTCCGTTGTCATATTCAAATCGCTGATTTTGAGGTCAATAGTCCAAAGATAGGCTAGTATGGATTCCATTTCCCAATGCTCCAAACGTCTGCCTTGTGCGCACTCTACGGCGCAAAGTTGAATAGCTTCGCGTATGTTATTTCTGGCTGCTTTGACCAAATCGCCATATTTTTTTTCATAATCGCCATTATAAAACTGAGTTCTATTCACCACACCATACAAAGCTGAACCTTGTACAAAAGGCAGTTTTTTTTCTGCCACATAGGCTAATTTTGCCACAGGATCAACTTTGCTTAAATTAGGTTCATCGCGCTCCACATTATGGCAGGAAGTACAAACAAAATGAGCACTTTGCTTCGCTACCTTTTTTCCCACTGCATCGGTAGCAAATCCTGTGAGGACAAGTTGCTTTCCTTTTTCAGCAGAAACGCCCTTAATAGTTGTATCGGGGTAATGTGGTAGTGATTCATCGCCAAGTAGTTGTAATACTTGAGCTACGCTATTTTCTTCTGTGATTATTTCCATTTTAGGCATCAGTACGAAAGCCGTTATGCCAAAGAAGCCAACAAAAAGAACGCTCAGTCGTATTTTCATCATACTGTTACAAATTAAATAACCTAGAAATGGTGAAACCTAATCTAAATTCACCTTTTAGCCAATCTCCAGTCGTATTACCGATGTAATCAGGTTCGATAATTCCAGTTGAATTAGTCAAATTCACTTGAAAAACATGTCCACCAGTATCAAATTCGACACCAATACCAAGTGGAATAGTATAATTTCTATTACTTACATTTTCAGAAAAAGGACTTTGCGCACCATTCAAAGGGATAGTAGCGTCTAATAACAACCCAATCACTTTGGTGAGTTGTAATCGAGCTGCTGTACCAACGCTAAAAATGTCGTTATTCTCATTTGGTCGCACCACATTTCGATGCGTAAAAGTCGGTGAAATTTGCAATGAAAATTGGTCAGAAAATTTCTTAGCGATCAATAACTGGGTAGTATAAGTCAAGCGATGCGAGAATTTGTCGAAGGCACTAACCAGTTCTGGGTCGTTCGTCTTTTGCATAGTAGATAGCGTTCCTACACCTAACAAAGTTAATGAAAAAGCGTTGGGCTCGTCCAATTTTTGCCTTATTAGTCGGTATTTTGCGACACTACTCACCAGTTGCCGCAAGTCGCCTGCCCCTTTCGAGCGGTAGATACCCATATTGAAATTATCAGCAAAACCATATTCACCACCAATCATTACATCGGCAGCAGTTTCTAAACCATAAAAAGTTTGCCAGCCTCCTGATTCGCCTAATAAATCACCAAATCGATGCGTAATCCTGATGTCTAGTTTTCCTTTCGGTAAAGTTTCGGTAGAATGCGTATTGATGATGCGCGTATCCTTGAATGTACGGTAGGCATAGTCTTGTGAAAAAGAAAGTGTGCTTATCAAAAGTAAGATTAAGAGCAAAAAATAATTTAACCTGTTCATAACCAATGGTTTATTTTTCAAGTGAACCCGTTGCAAACCAACATTTCAGAATGTTAATTTCTTGCGCTGTTAATGATTTCGGGCGATCCGCTGGAGCATAAGTTGGTGGCATATCTCTGATTATTGTACTTCTAATTTCAATTCTACCTCTTGGAATTAATGTGGATAAAGATGCGAAATTAGAATAATCTCCGAAAGAAAATCCTGCAACATGACAACCTGTATAAGCACAACTACGGTTGATGATTGCCTTTACTTCGCCTTCATAAGTAGGTGGAACGTCGTTGCATGAGTCGTCAATATTTGGTGTTGGTAGTTTATCGTAGTTGCAGGCTGTGGCAAAAACCATAAAACTGATAATCATCAAGATACAACCGTTCTTCATAGTGCAAAAGATTTATCTGCTTAACGAAAAAACCTGCGTAATGGGTTAGTAAATGAGTGTTTTTTTTACACGACTGTGTGAATAAAAATTTACGATGAGTGGCTTATGGTTTTGTCTAAAACTGTACTATTGAGCATTGGACTCAACTAAAAGTGCTACCAGGTAGGTTTTGGTATCAACCAATAGTGCTGCAAATTGATTCGCTGAAATTGTATCTCCCTAAATCGCTGATTAGTAGGTAACCAAATCTCTGGAGGAGGAATTTGCTGAAACGTTTGTTGATACTGAAATAAAGTTTCTTCATACCAATTTTTAAATTTATCCCTCTCTTCAGTGCCGCCTTGTGTCGGATGATGATGTATATTTTTGTTCAGCGTGTTGGTACACCAGTCTATCCAATAACTTTGGGTATAAATCAAGTGCAAATGCCATACCTGATCTACTGCATCGCAAGGGGTAAGTGGTTCCTCTGACAAACACAAGAGAAAACAAAATTTTTTATATTCATGTATGCTACGCACAGCAAATTCAGTTGCCCAACCATTTTCCCTAGCCAGTCGAGCTGAAAATGGAAATGACACCTTAGCGGCATCCAAGTTAAATTGTTGAATACGTTGCCAAAGTGCTTGTTGCGGCTCATTTAAATGTTTCATGTCCTGTTGCCTACGTTTAACCCTAACTGGGCTAACTGCGTCAAAGCGCGTTCTGTAATCATTTCGCCAATCGCCAGTGAAGCTGTCGCCGCAGGCGATGGTGCATTACACACATTAATGATGCCCTGCTGTTCCAATATTAGAAAGTCATCCATCAAGTTCCCTTTGGCATCGCATGCCATAGCACGCACGCCAGCACCAGCACGTCTTAAATCGCTGCTTTTTATTTCGGGAACCATGCGTTGCAATTCTTTTACAAAAGCACGTTTAGAAAAAGAGCGATATTGTTCTTTCAAGCCTGTTTTCCAGAATTTGCGTGCCAATTTCTTGAATCCTGTATATTTTAAAGTTTCCCTAAATTCAAGTGCATTATACTGCCAACGACTGTATCCTTCCCTGCGGAAAGCAAGCACTGCATTGGGGCCTGCTTCTACCCCACCCTGAATCATAGGCGTAAAATGAACCCCTAAGAAAGGGAAATTGGGATCGGGGACTGGATAAACCAGTTGATTCACCAAATACTCGCGCGCTGGCTTGAGGTTGTAATATTCTCCCCGAAACGGAAGTATTTGAAAATCAACGCTTTGTTTTGTCATTTTTGCCACTTTATCCGCATAAAGACCAGCACTGGTAATCAACAAACGACATTCTAATTCTCTTTTATCTGTAAATACCTTGATGGTATTCCCTTTTTTAATGACTCGATATAGTGCTTGACTAGGATACCAACTTGCCCCTAGACTACGCACAATTTCCAGATATTTTTCAGCGACTTGTTTATAATTAATGATGCCTGCTTGAGGCACCCAAAGTGCAGCAATCGCATTTACATGAGGCTCTTTTTCAAGAATTTGTGGCTTAGTCAATTGCTCAATACCTGTTAAACCATTCGCTATGCCTCGTTGATGAATTTTGTCTAACTCTGGCAACTCAGATGGGCGTGTGGCGACAATGAGTTTACCACAAATGTTATAAGGCACTTCGTGTTCATCGCAAAAGTCAAGCAAATAGCGATAGCCCTTTAGGCAATTCACTGCTTTTGAACTATTGGGTTTATAATAAATGCCAGAATGTATGACCCCACTATTATGCCCTGTTTGATGTTGTGCAGCTTTTTCTTCTTTTTCAATGATTGCTAATTTCAGGTCGGGTCTAGCCTTTACTAGCTGATAGGCGGTAGCTAATCCGACAATACCACCACCAATTATAATTACATCGTATTTCATCGTTTCAAGTTTACTAAAACAATATCGCAAATTTTGAAGACTACAAATACTTACACCTCCATAATTCTCTTTGCCGCATCCAAACCGCTCAAATAAGCACCATGTACCGTACCTCGATAATCTTTGGAAGTGTGCTCGCCAGCAAAAAATACTTT
>DAITMC010000275.1:0-4390 GCA_036835365.1 Saprospiraceae bacterium | reverse complement strand
TGGTTAATTCATAGAAATTAGGCGTGTAACCATCCTTAGTTAGTGCATCAAAATCGGTAGGTGCAATATTGGCACGCACATCTATCTGTTCTCCTTGCAAAGCAATGTTGGCCGTTTGACCATCGGCAATAGGTTGATAAATAATTTCGCTCACCTTTGCTTGGAAGAAAGTATTTTCTTTGGCGTATGGGCTACCCCACCAATTTTGCTTTCTCTCTAACACTAAGGTTTGACCGGTAGTCCACGATTTCAAACGATAGGGACCACTTCCTGAAATCCCTTCTGGCTCGCGCGCAAATTGAGGGGCACTAAATTGTTCAGCAAATTGTTGTAAAGCAGAATTTTTAGCTGCTATCTCAGTAGCCTTTTTCCTATCGAGTAAATCCTCGATAGGGATATTTTTCAATAATCCACTCGGATCGTAATGATATTCAGGAATAATGGCAAATCCAGCGGAAGCAATGGCTTCATTGATTACATTATTGCCATCTAACACAAGCGTAAATTTTCTAGGATTTTCTGGAAAAAGTAAGATTGCTTTTATGGGTTCAATAAATGAAAGCAACCCTACGTTACCTTTGGGATTGAGCAATGTTTTTAGTGAAAAAACGACATCGCTGGCTAATACAGGCGTACCATTGTCCCATTGTGCTTCTGCTCGAAGTTCAAAAGTGTATTGCATGCGTTGCCCATTGTCATTTTTTGCTTCTATTTGAGGCTTTGATTTTACTAAAGCAGGTGTGAATTCTAATGTTTGTGGATCAATGGTCATCAAGTATTGAAAAATATGATCCATGACGTTATTCGCATAAAGAGAGTAAGAAAGCATTGGATTTAAACCTTCTGGCTCTGATCGTTCTGCGGTGATGACACTGTTGCTAGTGCGTTTAAAGTCGGGCAATATTATTTGAGTCTTAGGCTCTGTTCTGCAACTGGTAGCTAAAGCGAACAAGCAGGTAAGTAACCAAATAAGTTGAGCACGGAATTGAAATTTCATCATATTGAGCGGATTGTTAGGAAATATGAACAACTAAAACATAAAATTAATCATTCCTATGAACGGAACACCATGATATAGAGTTACAATTCAAAAATTAGACAAAATATGCCAACGGTACTTATTGGAGGGGGAACAGGAATGATTGGACAGCGACTTAGTGAGTTGCTTAGCGAAAAAGGATACACGGTATTTCACCTTAGCCGAAAACAAAATTTGAAAGCACAATATCCTGCTTATCAATGGAATGTAGAAAATGGAACGATTGATGAACAAGCTATACAAAAAGCAGATTACGTCATTAATTTAGCAGGTGCTGGTATTGCAGATAAACCTTGGACAAGCGCAAGGAAAAAAGTGATTACAGAAAGCCGTACAAAATCTACTTTATTATTGAAAGAGAGTGTACTCAAGTATCAACCTAACTTAAAAGCCTATCTTTCTGCCTCTGCCATAGGCTATTATGGCGATAGGGACAATGAAGTATTGACCGAAACTTCACCTTCAGGAACAAAAGGTTTTTTGACAGAAAGCACTTTAGCTTGGGAAAACGCTATTCAAGAGGTAGCTAAACTGGGAGTGCGAACCGTAGGTGTGCGTATTGGCTTAGTACTTTCCACTAAAGGTGGTGCCTTACCTAAACTGCTACTACCCACCAAATTAGGCACGGGTGGCTATTTTGATAGCGGCAATCAATGGTATGCTTGGGTGCATATTGATGATGTTTGTAGGTTGTTTACCTATGCTTTGGAAAACGAAACGATGAGTGGTTTTTACAACGCCACAGCTCCCCATCCAGAAACGAATAAAGACTTCACCCAGAAAATGGGTGAAGCACTGGGTAAACGCCTGTTGATGATTCCTGCACCCGCCTTTGCGCTGCGTTTGGGGATGGGCGAAATGGCGGATACCGTATTGGGTAGTACCAGAGTAATACCTGAAAGGACTTTAGCTAGTGGGTTTGAATTTGATTTCCCTAAATTAATTCCAGCACTTAAAGATATATTAGCGCACAACAAATAAGAAGTTATAGGAACGAATAAGCAATTTCAACGGATAAATTATTTATCCCAACTCTTAAGCTAGTTTCCAATAACTATACAAATCTTTCTACCCGCTCTCCGATTAATGCTTTCATTACCTTAATCGCTAAGCCTTTAGCTTGCGGCACAGAAAATCCTTTATCTATAAAATAGTCTTCTAATTGCACTTGAAGTTGGAAATAAGCTATTTGCAAGGGCGTTGCTACTTTTTCATGTAATGGATCCGCTTTTGACCATCTTTTTATGTTCTGCCAAAGCAAATCGTTCCAAGCAGTCAAGCCATCTACTTCTGCTTGATTTAGTGCAGTAGGATTAGCATATAGTTTAGACAAATCTCCTGTCGAAGGATTAGCTTTATCATCTGTACTTAAATCGCGAGAAATCACCTCTACTATACGCACCAATTCCCAATCGTAGAAACTACTGCAACCCATGGTAAGATTTTTATTTCCTGTCATCGCATTTTCAAATTCTTTTGCATGTCGAGTAGGAAGCCAACACGGTACGCTAAGGTTCTTTTGCACTTGATGAATATAAGTGATATGGCGAATCAACGTTTCCAAATCATAATAAGCGTAGGTTGCTTTTGGGTCAATAGGAGGTAAATTAGCAGTAGGTACATCTTTGAAAGCGGCTGCGATAGCTTCATTCATCAATTTATTCACTGCTCCTGTCGCACCATTTTTTTGAAATATCCAGTAAGCGCGATAGGCTTTAGCAAGGGGTTGGCTAGAATTTTCTAGTGTTTTTAAAGAAGTATTTGGTGCGCTCCACAAGTTATCAATAGCTATTTGCAAGGGTGTGGTTGCTGTGTTCCCCGTAGTTCCATTGATGCCAATATATTTCGTTAAAAGTTTATACTTCTGAAATTGCTCATTCGTATTGGCTGCTCTAGCGTAAGCCTCTGCTGTTCCATCCCCATAAAGCCCATCTATTGAGCCACTGTACAACTTCAATTCTTTGAGGACAATCTGTAAATCCATTGCAGAACGCCGCTTTACATTGTTGCGAATGTTAGGCATTACACTTTTTTCATTATTGGATGCCGTATAGGCGTAATTACTGGGCGTATTTTTAGAATTTTGTATGCCTTTAGTGCTAAGATCTTCTTGTGTCCTTAGGTCAATTTGAGTAGGAGTACCCTGTTTTGCTGTAAAATCTAATGGAATTAAATCCTTTTTGTATGCTCCTAGCTCAAATGCACTAGGTTTATGCAGGCGTGCGCTATTTAAAGATTTTGGAAAAGCATCTTTAAATCCTTTGTTGCGCACGTTTTGAAGGTCTGCTTTAGCAGCATCTAAGTTGGCGTAGTTACCCGTAACTAGCTTGAGTTGATTATTTTCTACTAGCACATATAATTCGTCTATATTGGCGAAACTTTCCCAAGCTACTTTTTCTTGTATTGAGCGTGTTGCCAATTGAATAACCACGACTGATTTCCCAAAAGTCATAGCTCTTTTCATTATTGTAGCATCCATATAACCGTTTTGTCTGGCTTGTTGCTCCACTTTTTCCGCTTGCTGTGGCGAATCGAAATCACCAACGAAAATGCGGTAAGTCCCGGCACCATCTTCCTGTGCATAAATGTAGCCCAACGATTGCACATTATCAAAATCAGATATTCTAGGATTTAAGAAGATGCCCAACTGGACAGCATAGTATTCTTGAGAATAACTTGTTGAAAAAGACAACATCCATATTGCCACCGTAAACCACTTAAAAAAAGTCATAGTTCTATTTTTTTATAATGAAACGTTATTTTAACAATAAATGAATACATAAATGATTAAAATATCAAAACTTTAAGTTTTTTTTATGAGCTAATAAATAAACTTAGCCGTTACATATAATACTAAATCATCTTAACGTTACAACAAATAAGAAAAAAATATCATTTTGATTGAACCTTTAAGCAAAACGAATCGTATAGTTGATAGTTATTATTAATAACATGCAATTCCTAGTTTTTTGTTAAAACAATATCAAAGCCTCTATTGATTGATTTTTAACGTTTTACACATTGGCAATCATTTATTGCAAAATATCTTGAGTTTATACCTAGCAACACACTTGACAAAAATATGTAATAAATACTTGCTATTTATCGAATAGTTCCTTATTTTTGATTTAGTAAAAGATAGGAATAGTATTTATAAGGTTTTAACTACTTTGTTAAACCCTGTTTTAAAGCGTGAAACACTCTAAAAAAGTTGTTTATATTTTAGTTGCCGTATTATATTTTTTGAAAAAACATAGTTTATGAGAAAACAAAAAGAAGAGACTGTTTCCCTAAAAAAAGGAAAACAGCAAGTTGATTTAGACTACGCTGAATTGAGAAAAGCAGTGTTAG
>DAITMC010000274.1:0-4396 GCA_036835365.1 Saprospiraceae bacterium | reverse complement strand
CGCATGGGTCTCCGAGCGACGCGTCCCGACCACACACCTGCGTGACGTACGCACGTGCTCCTTGGCCGGGGGCTGATGGGTGGGGTGGATGGGGGTGAGATTGGAGGCGGTGCTGCCCGGCGGGAAAGGTATCCCTGAAACCACCCGCCTTTAATTTGGGAGTAGGGGTTATTTTTAAACCGTTTTAAACATGAAAAATGTATTAAAAAAAGCAGTATTTTTTTCTGTGTTACTGTTATTCATAGGCTCGTCGACAGCCTATGCAGACTATTGGGTAGTCAATTACTGCGGCGATTTGGATAGTTACTATGCCTATTACGTTGAGAGCGATATCGACGGAATGTTCTTTACATCAGCCGGTTGTTAATTATCCGTATCTTGGCGCAGTAAGCGTCAGGTAAAAGAGGGTTCTGTAGATGCCATGGCTTATATGGAACCCTCCATTTATATTGTTTCACAAACATCACAAATATTATGTCTAAAATTAAGACCATACTTACTTCAGTAGCGCTCATGATAAATTGCATGCTGGTTGTATCACATGCTCAAACGGTGCAAGTAACATACAAGGCAAAACTAACAGAACCATTTTCAAAGCAGATAGCAAAGGATAAGAAAAAAAACCCTCCTTCTGTACATCACATTATTGAACAAATGCACATATATGAAAAACAAATAAATTCTTACTCTATTGATTTTCATCTTTTTTACAGGAATTCCAAATCATATATGTCGCTCATACCCTCAGACACTATGGGCAGATCTGTATGGAATTACGAGTCGGGTGAATTCGAGTTCTCATTAGTCATGAAAGATGACGTCGTTATTAAAGACTTTACTACGGATAGTATTAAAATAAGCCGTGTTCGAAATGCGAATTATTGCGTCAAAGGAGTTATGCCAACGTTTTGCTGGGGTATTTTAAATGAACGTAAAAGCATACTCGGTTTTCCATGCGTTAAAGCTGTCTGTACATATCAAGATAAGGAGATTGTAGCTTGGTTTACACCTTCTATACCTATATCGGACGGCCCTTTGGAATATCAAGGATTGCCAGGGCTTATATTAGAGTTGAGGACATGGGATAATGGAACTACTTACAAGGCTACAAAAGTACAAATTGGTAAGTTAGAAGATATGAGTGCTCTACCTTCTGAGGTTCCGTGTAGTAAAGACTCCAAAACTATCCATGTTTCATCTTTAGATGAACAATGGAAAACAGTAAATCAGATAAAAACTCAAGCCAGACGAAAACATCGTCGTTCAAAACAGTAATGATATGAATAATGTATTGCCAAAGATTAAGGTTGTCTCGGCTTGGTATGTTATTTTCCTTTTGATGCAAATCAATCTTTCGACCTTATCGTGCCAGTCTGTTGGTATAGAAGGACTGGTTCTCGACTGCACCGAAATTGTTCGTCTGCCGAGTGCCTCGGTTGTTCTTTACGACACAGGCAGTCAAACTATAGTTTCATATGACATTTCCGCATCAGACGGAAGTTATAGCATTAGGGTTGACACTACCCTTACAAAGGGCACCAATCCGAACTACCAGTTAGTAACCTCATATATCGGCTACAAAAGCGACACTTTAGCCCTGAATTTCAACAGCCTGGACACTCCTCTTAATATTTGCCTCCGTAAGGACGCTGTTTTACAGACTATTGAAGTCACCGAAACCAGGTCAGGAATTGAAATCATAGGAGATACGATCAAATACAATGTGGATATTTACAAGCGTCCTTCTGATTCGAATTTAAGAGATGTTGTGTCAAGACTACCCGGCCTGACAATTGATGATGAAGGAGAAATCAAATACGGCAATCAAAAAATAGTTGAAGTACAAGTGGATGGTGATGATTTTATGAACTCAAATCGTACCACACTGCTAGACGGATTTAATGCAAAAAACATAGAAAGTATTAAATTATTCAAAGATACACAAGTAGATGGTTATGTATTGAATATAGAAACAGGTAAAGAGCTTGTTTTGAATGTATCGACAGAAAACTTTGTTGGGTTCGGAAAAAACATTCGCTATCTGTCTGATATTTATGCTTACAGTTTTGCGCCTAAGCTGAAGCTGTTTTATGGCGGCAGAGCAAATGATGTAGGTATAGAACTTTTGAATTTCGGCGACTATATTAGACAAAACGGCAATGTTTTTTCTTCAAATGCTTTAAGTGATGTGGGGCGCATCACTAAATACGTCTTCGACAAACCGGAAACCTACGCAAAATATCGTGGATTGAATCAATCGTTAAACTGGTCATACGATGCGAGCAATAGGTTTAAGTTATCAGGATTTTACGGATACTTTTCATCCAATCGCTTATCAGTTTCATCGTCAAGGGAAATACTGCCTAATCGCATATTTGAAATCAGCCAAACTGAACGTATAGCAGGTAGGACTAGTAGTCATCGTTGGGGATTACGGGGATTGTACGCCTTGCCTAAAATCAAATTACGCTTTGGGGCTAATATGAACGCTTCCAAACATAAATATGAAAATGATTCATTTAGAGAAATAAACATAAATATTGCTAATAACATATTTGCCAGAGAAAATCAAACGTTGGAAAACAGAGGACTAAGCACCTATTTCAATGGAACATATAAAGATTCTTCTGTATTCATTGTATTTGATATCTCTCACCAAAATAATATACTGGACGATGAAAGAAATTATTTTTCTATGGATACCTTGTTGTTGACAAGGGTAATCGGATTTACGTCCTTGGCCGCAAATCAAGTAGAACACAGACCTTTTCGACAGTCGAACTTAGTTGCTAGACTTGAAAAAAATATTAAAAGAAAATATACCTTAGCGAGTAGGGCAAATGTACAGATCAATAATTGGCGAGATAACTATGACATTACACTGGGCGAACAAGAACTGACAAGCGACATGCACTATGTGGGTATTACCGGAACCTACGAAGCGGGTATTTCAAAAAAACATAAAAGCTATGAACTATACATAGGGTTTCGCTTCGTAAAGCCATTCGACAAAAAACAAGCAACTTATTTATTCCCCTCTGCTAAAATAGAAGTAGTATCACCAGATAGAAAGAAGAGATTTGAGTTGTTGTTGAATGGGAATAGTGAGTTTTCAAATTTTTTATTAGCCAATACACGGGATACCTTTAACATTATCAGGGGGTTATACGAGTTGGTAGCAACTGACCAATCTGAACAAAAACTCATAAATATGTATAATGCCCAATTATTATATGCAAACATAAATCCGCTTCAAGGACAAGCAACTTTTGTGTATAGTCGACTTTTCTTAGGTGATGTAGAAACTTTTGATTATATATCAAACGATTTCTTGGCTGTAAAGTCGCCCTCATTTATCGGTGAAAACAGAAGCCTTATCTCTGGCTTTCTTTACAATAAGAAATCCATTACATCTCCATTTTCTGTAAACATTCATGGTTTGGCGGATTTCTCCTTGCGTAAACTATTGTTTGATGGGAACGTATCTTCATACACTCAAAGGTCAGCTATCATAAAAAGCCAACTGAATTATTTTTTTTCCAATAATTTAGAATTTTCCTCACAATTGTCGTTCCAAAACGGGCAAACCAAAGCAAGGGAGTCGAGTATAAATTTTTCTTTATTAAATTTTTTAATTATTGGCAAATTCCAAACCCACAGATTAGGCTTTTCGGCAGAATTGGGCACTGCGTTCTCCATACAAAATAAGAATCAAAGTATTTTTAATACGCTGTTGAACTTTGATATATATTGGCGTTTGCAAAAAATTAGCTTAGCTATTAAGGGAAGAAATATATTCAATATAAGAAGCTATACGGATTTTAACACGGTATTTAAAAATGAGGTAACCACGGAGTCAACTAGAACGCTTTTACCGGGTGCAATAATGCTTGGCATCCGATTTTCTATCAACAAATAGAAAAGATGTTTGTGTGCAAAATAATTGGAACACGAAAATAGAACCGGTGCCAACAAAGTGTGGCTATCAAGCGCGGCTATGTGCCGCACCTACCGCTACAGGCAAAACGCTGGGCGCATGATCTTGGGTGAGGTCTTCCTCATCCTGCGGACTCTGGAGGTTTTCCACGGCGTGGGGGACTGGAGCTGTCCCTTCCGCAGCCGGCGGACTCGTCCGGTCTTCTAGGGCGGGCTGACTGGACATGGTCTTCCGCAGCCGGCGGACTCTGCTCGGTCTTGCTCGATAGACAAATTCCTCGTTGATATATTTTCTTCGGCAGACGGTATTTTTTTGAGATGGCAGCAATTATTTTGGTTGCATTAGATTGGTTTACAGTTGTTTGCGAAAAATCCTCTGCGACTTTTCGTTGGCAAAGCCATGTTCTTTTTGTGGGGTAGGGTCTTGGGGCAGCGTGCTGACGGGTGGTTTTTTCTCGGC
>DAITMC010000273.1:0-4437 GCA_036835365.1 Saprospiraceae bacterium | reverse complement strand
CATATTCAAGCTGAAAGGCTGTGTGCCTGTCGCTCCACTTGGCGTAAAGCCTGAACCCGATACTGGTTGACCATTTAACGTTACAATGATGGTTTCATCAGTAGCTAAAGGATAGTTCCAACTCACATCAAATGTTACAGTGAAGTCATTAACTCCATTACAAGTAATGACTAGATTTTGAATGTTTACATCGCAAGTTACTGGTGCTGTGAACCCCGCATCAAAGTTGTGATTTACACTACCTGCATTTCCTGTTGTGACTTCCACTGCTGGAAAATCACCTACAGCAGCTATTGATAATTTCTCAACATCAGAATCATTGAGTTCTTTTATATCATTATTACTACCTTGACCAGTATTTAATACAGTCATTTCGTAAGGTTGTCCATTAACTGTTATTGTATTTGTGTTAGCATCATAGCTAGTGCCACAAAACACCACATAATAATCTGTATTAGGCTGTACACCATCTGATTCATCAAAAGAATATACTCCTCCATTTGCAGTAGTCGTTTGAGCAACCTGAGTTGGATTACCAGTGGATGGTCTAGTATAAAGTTTTACCGTCATACCATCTATGCCAGTTTCGTTAGCATCCTGAATACCATTTCTGTTTGTGTCTTCCCAAACAAAGTTGCCTATTTCAATGTAGGTTGGAAGACTACAAGCCACTTCCATATCGCCAAGTCCAGTAGCTTTAGAGAAAGTTCCCGGAGAATTTCCACTCGCAGAGGCATATACTTGGTAAGCTCCTACAGTTAGCCCCGACGCGTTGCTTAAACGACGAAAGCCTCCAGCAAAATAATAAATATTAGGGTCTTGACCTACAGGAATGTCCAAAGGATCTAAAGTAGCCGCCATTACTTCTCCACTACCTGGACGAAGTGCAATACCCCCCATGATATTTTCGGAGTGAGGTAAGGTACTAGGTTGGATAATGGAGTTGTCATTATAAAACTCGCCAAATCCAGGACCTTGATTGTTATTAATGCCATTTCCTATTGCAGGACCAGCTTTGGCATTGTTTTCAAGGATAAACGTACCATTGCTGGCATAACCTCTTAGAATATCACCCCCTACAAATCCATTGTATCTAATTTCAGTAGGGAAGAAGAAATTTCCAGTCGTTCTTGATATTGGTGCATAGTTCTCATTTCCTGATTGTAAACCTGTTCTATCGTTAAATGCAAGAATAATTGAACCATCAATATCGAACTCTATATCAGCAAGAATAGGCTCTGGACGCACCACATCTTGAAAGGCGGTGCCCCTACCAGAGAATAAATTACCCGCTACTTTAGTATCCCAATCATCTGTCCAAGGAAACCAGCCTGTAATGTTACGATAATTGGATATAGGAAAGCCTTTAGGGTAAGTCAATGGAAAATCCAACAATATTGATGAGCTAAAACTATTAGAAGGATCAAACGCTACTATTGAAGCACGCAAGTCTGATTTGTTCATAGATACACTTGCATCACAAACTGTGCCGACATATATTTTACCGTTGAAGAACTTAGTCGCCCAAGGTCGAGTTTCACCAGTAGTTCCACAATTTACGGGAATAGCATAACTACTTACATTAGAGGACGAAGGTATAGTGCCATCAATATTGAACTGCGTTATGTCAACTACATAGAGTTTTTTATCAAAAAGATTGATAAAGAATAAAGTATTTCCATCCGTAGAAATATCTATATCACCAATACCTCTTTCAGCAGCATATGTAAAGCCAGATAAGTCTCTACTAGGTGTCGTCAGACCTCCAGTTATTCCTCTGCTAGCATTTGTTCCAATATCGCTTCCGCCTACATCTACACCTAAGCTAGATACTACATCAATAAGAATAGGTGCAGGAATGCTATTTAAGTTAGACATATTTATTACATAGATAGCGCCAATACCTCCAGCAGCAAAACCTGCATGGCGTTTAACCACAGCAGAGGCAAATAGCCTTCTTGTTTGTCTGTTGTAAGCAATACCCCAAATAGACCCTACCTCGCCAACGGTTGCTATTGAAGTCATAGCATTAGCATTTTTCAAGCCTGTTATGTTATAGTTGAATCCAACTATTGCATCTTCAACTGCTACCTGTGAATCTGTTGGATTGCCTTGTACATAGCAAGGCACTATAGTAAAAGGATTAGACTGGCAGAACTCTGTAGGATCTAGTACTCCAAAGTCAATGTTACAATCAGCACCAGTAGCGAATTGAACGTTAGATTGGTTGTCTGTACCTATACTAGTACCTGCTCCAAAAATGGCAGGTATATCCGTAAATTCAACCCTTACAGGATATTGAGCAACAGGGATATTAATAGTCCATTTACCAAAAGCATCTGTGGTAGTCATGTAATTTGTACCATCTAAAGCAGTAGCTGTAACCGTTACATTAGCTACACCTACCGTTTCACCAGCATCTTTTACCCCATCAGCGTTAAAATCTTTGAATACAGTACCGCCAATATTATCGTTGCCACATAAAGTTGGTTCACAAGAAGCAGGAGCAGTGAAAATTTTACTATCTTGACAAGAACCGCTAAAAGCTGCTGTTACTGTACCTTGATTACCGTCAGCATCTACTTCAAATGCAACTACCTGTGGAGAAACAATAGTTTGTTGCCCAACATTGCCATCGCTGTAAGTAACATTATTTGTTCCAGGTCTGATGGTGCGCGTTTGTCCACCCAAAGAAACAGTGATTACCCCATTGAGAGGTGCATCAATCCAACTTACCTCAACACTTACTGTTGCCTTGCTACCATTGTTTTGATAACAAGCAGATACCGTAGTTTCAACTTCTACTGCACAGGCAAGCGCCTCAAACGAAATCGTCGGGTCAATCACCAAATCGTAAGCCTCATTATACGCACCCACCTCAAACGACAAAATGCCCTCTGCTAATGCAAAGCGGCTTTCTACTTCTACTTTTTTACCTTCAATTTCTTGATAGGTGTAAGGCGCGGAGTGCATCACCTGTCCACCCGAAATAGTCATTACAAGTTCTCCTTGTGCATTAATGGTTGCTTCACTTTCCAGTTGGAATTGAACATCTTCTACTTTTGCTCCCGGATGCAATACTACATCATAAGCAGCATTGCCATTGCCTTTGTCATAAAAAACCAAGTCTGTCTTTTCTGAAAAATCTTCATAGACGACTGTGTTGTCCATCATCTTCGGAGAAACTTCTTTTTCCCAACTTAAAATGAATGGATTTGATACATTGGGTACATTTAATTGTACTTGATTTTTGGATAAGTGCAATGCGTAATCCGCCGCCGTTACCTTAACCTGTTGGTTAGCCTGCTGTTCAAACTGAACAGGAGCAACCTCCCTTTGCTTTTGACAGCCTGAAATCAGGACTGCCATCAATGCGAGTATCCATAATATGGAACTACCCCATTTACTACCGTAAACTAGTGTCATGTCAAATGTAATTATGTAAAAAAAATAGGTGAATAATCAGTAAAAAATTAATCTTGACTACATTAGACTTGCACCAGCAGACTGAAAAAATATTATTAATATTTTGTTGAAATGGTAGGATGTACCTACCTTTGTTTTCTTATAGCTTTAAATGTAAATAAATGTAGCGTTAAGCATATTCACTTATTTCTACGCAAATGTAACTAAAAATGTGAATCAATGTAATCCATAAAATCAATTTCAAGGATTACTAAAAAAAAGTATAAAAGTATTTGTTAAGAATCTAAATAACTTATAATCAATTATTTAATCAATATAAATTAAACCCAAAATAGATGCGATAAATTTAACTATATTAATTCAATTATAAATATGTAAAATACCAACATACAGGTATAATTTATCTTTAATTAATTTGATATTTTGAGCTAATGCTATTAGCAAATAAAGAAATATTAAGAATTATTTCTACCGTTTGGTCGCTTTGTAAAGAGTAATGTCTAGTTTTGCGTAACAAATTTATCTGATGAATAATGACATTTACTACAACACCAATACCTGACCTTATCGTGTTTGAGCCTAAAGTCTGGAAAGATGATAGAGGCTATTTTTTTGAGAGCTACAATTTAAAATCCTTTGCTGAAGGAGGTATTACCACTACTTTTTTACAGGACAATCAAGCCAAATCTACCTACGGGGTACTGCGCGGTCTGCACTATCAGTTGCCGCCTTATGCACAAGCTAAACTCGTACGCGTGTTAGAAGGTGAGGTACTGGATGTGGTGGTGGATTTGCGACCTCATTCGCCCACTTATGGACAACATTACTCCATTCGCTTGAGCGAGGACAACCAAAAACAGCTTTTTGTGCCGAGAGGCTTTGCTCATGGATACGTTGTGTTAAGTCACAAAACGACCTTTTTTTACAAAGTTGATAATTATTACAATAAGGAAAGTGAAGGCGGCATTATTTACAATGACCCTACTTTAAATATTAATTGGCAAATAGCAG
>DAITMC010000272.1:0-4471 GCA_036835365.1 Saprospiraceae bacterium | reverse complement strand
TAAATTTTGTGGATTTTCATCCTGACGACCTCTATCGCCTACCGAGAAAAACAAGTAGCCTTCGCGATCAAATTCTAAGCGACTTCCATAATGGTGGCGCGTTTTGAAATAAGGCAAGGCTACAAAAATGTCCTTTTGTTCCATTAAACTATTGCCATCCAATCGAGCGCGCATAATAGCTGTGGTTGCCAATGACTTATCTTCAGTGTTTATCTTTGAGTAGGAAAGATAAATCACATTGTTCTCTGTAAATTTAGGATGCAATTCTACATCCAGTAACCCCCCTTGACCTTCGGAGTTGACTTCTGGTGTACCTTGTATAGCAATTTTTTCTCCATTGGGTTTTACACGAAAAAGAGTACCAAATTTTTCTGTTACTAACAAATCGCCGTTAGGCAAAAAGGTCATGCCCCAAGGACTTTGCATTCCGGTAGCCACTGTATCTAATCGGAAAGTAACAGAAGCCGTCACGAAAGTATCGCTCGTGATGGGTTTATCTTGAAACGCATAGCGGTCCATGGTTTTAAGTCCCTCGACGATGTAAACAGCCAATTCTTCAATTTCCTCGTCGGTAAAGGTTTCTTCATAAGCAGGCATTCCTCCATCTGGGTAGCCATATTTAACGGCTTTGATAATGTCTGCTTTGGTTTGACCATATTTCCAAGTGCGGTCAACGAAGGCTTGCATTTGCACCCCATGGCAACTGGAGCAATAGTTGTTATAATTGCCTTCTGCTCTAGTGAGTTGGGCTTCCGTTAAAATGGGATGTCCTTTAACATTGTTGGAATCTACCATGCCTTTCTTGCAAGCAGCCATAAAGGCAATGGCAAGAACGACAAACGAAATGATAATAATTTTTCTCATGAATAAAGCTGATTTAATATGAAACGATGAATGATAAGTTACTAAATCGGTTATTTGTTGAGTTGAGCAATCAAATCTTGATTTAGTTCTTCGGCTTAGTAACACAAAAATAAGATACTTTTTTTAATAAAATTAGCCAAAATGCCATTTTAGGGAAAAGCAAAATGATAAAAATCAACATTTTGCCTGATTTTATATGCTTTAAAACTTGCGCCTTTGTCATAATATTGCATTAAAACTAACCAAATAAACAATGAAAGAAATCAAAAAAATATTATTCCCAACCGATTTTTCCCCAACCGCTCAAAATGCGTTTCGTTATGCTTTACAATTTGCTGATTTGTATGATGCCTCCATACAATTGCTTAATGTAGTTCATCCAGAGTATGAAGGCATTGATATTCCTGTGATGTCGGCAAGCATTACGCAAACCAAATTTGCTGCTAGTGAGGAAGCAATAAAAGCATTTATTGATTTTGGGTTGGCACAAGTGGGTGAAAAAATCAAGCAAGTTCCTGTTACGAATACCAAAATCGAAATTGGCGGTCCATCTATCCTTATTCGCAACGTGGCGAAGGAAATGGAAGCGGATTTAATTATCATGGGCACAAAAGAAACACATCATGTATTAGAGCGTATTTTTGGCAGTGTTACGACCGATGTCATTGGCAACGCCCCTTGCCACGTATTGGTTATACCAGAAAAAGCAGTATTTCATCGAATGAAAAAGGTGCTTTATGCCACTGATTTCTCAGAGGCTAGTGCTTTTCACATTTGGAATGCGATACGGTTATTGCAAAAGTTCCAAGCAGAATACCATATTTTACATGTAGATAGAGGCACAGAAACAACACTTTCTTTAGAAGATTTGAGTGGTTTTCTAGCGCAAAACGCACCCGATTTAGACCTTACTTTCCATGTGAGTTCAGGAGATGATGTTACAGAGAACCTTGAAAATTTCTTGCACACACATGATATGGACTTACTCGTCATGCACGCACCTAATCGGGGTTTGATAGAAAAAATGTTCCATAAAAGTGCAACAAAACATATGGTTTTACACACGGAAACACCTTTGTTAATTTATAGAGAGGAAGGAATATAGCGATAGGAAATGCTGTAAGATACCTTATTTTACAGTATTTTTTCACTATATATTTCTTGTGAAAAACCCAATAGTTTAGCTTCCTCAAAGCGATTTGCCATCAATTGTACCCCAATGGGCAAACCTTCGCTGTTCTTGCCCAACGGTAGCGCAATCGCAGGAATACCAACCATATTAGCATGCACTGTAAAAATATCGGATAGATACATCTCGACGGGGTCATCTTTCAATTTTCCAATGTCCCAAGCTGGCGTAGGTGTAGCAGGCATAAGGATAAAATCGTAGCTTTCAAAAATAGACTTTGTATTTTGCCAGATAAGCTGCCTAACTTGTTGTGCTTTAGTGTAATACGCATCATAGTAGCCTGCACTTAATACAAATGTCCCCAACATAATACGTCGCTGTACTTCCGTACCAAATCCTTCGGAGCGCGTTTTGGTATAGGTTTCATAAAGATTTTTAGCGTTCGGGCTGCGGTAGCCATAGCGCACACCGTCGTAGCGAGAAAGATTGGATGAGGCTTCCGCCGTCGTCAACACATAATAAGCAGGAATGATGTAGTCTAAGTAGTCAAAATCAATGGCGGTTACTTCATGTCCTTGCTGTTCAAGCTGTTGGATGAACTGAAAAGTTTGTGATTTCACCTCAGCATTCATTTTTTCGTGTCCTAATGCGGATTTAAAGTAGGCAATTTTAGCTTTCCCCTCAAAAGTCAATGCCGAGTAAGCAGGAACGTCTTGCTGACTAACTGTGCTATCAAATTCATCTACACCTGCCATGACTTCCAACAGCAGCGCAGCATCTTCCACACTATGACTCAAGGTGCCAATTTGGTCAAACGATGAACCATAGGCAATCAATCCGTAGCGAGAAATTCTACCGTAAGAGGGCTTGAACCCAACCACACCACACAAAGCTGCGGGCTGACGCACCGAACCGCCAGTATCAGAGCCCAAAGCTGCCAAGCAAGTGTGTGCCTGCACCGCTACTGCCGAAGCTCCCGATGAGCCACCAGGCACTTTACTAGGGTCAGCCGCATTGCGCGTAACGCCGTAGTAGGAACTTTCGTTTGTTGACCCCATCGCAAATTCATCGCAGTTGGTTCTGCCAATAATGATAGCATCCTCCGCCAACAATCGCTCAATCGCTGTTGCCGAATAGGGCGAAACAAAGCCTTCTAATATTTTTGAGGCTGCCGTTACTGCATGCCCTTCGTAGCAAAGCACGTCTTTGATACCCAACACCATACCAAATAGTTTACCTCGCTCCTGTTCGGGCTTTTGCTGTAAATAGGCAGCTCTTGCTGAGGCTTCTTCGGCAAATACTTCAATGTAAATATTGAGCGATTGGGTCGTTTCTATTTTTTTCAAATAAGATGCTACCAAATCTGGTAAAGTGATTTCCCGCGCTGTTATATCCGCTTGAATTTGCGATAAAGAAGTGTAGGTTTTCAACTTAAAATGACTTTTAATGATGGAAATAGGAAATTCATTAACCCTTTTAGTGCTGACTCAGTTTATCTATGATGGCTTCGATGCTCATTTTCTGCTGCTCGCCACTTTGCATATCTTTGAGCGAAAGCAGACCTGTGTTCATTTCTTCGCTCCCAATGAGCAACACATAAGGCACTTGGCGTGCATTGGCATACTTCATTTGCTTTTTCATTTTAGCAGGTTCGGGATAAAGATCGGCGTTGATGTTAGCTTGGCGCAACTGACTTAGCTTTTGGAAGGCGTATTTCAACGCTGTTTCGTCCAGTGCCATCAATAGCACTCGCAAAGTTTGCGCCATCGAAGTTGGGAAAAGGTGCAACTCTTCCATGACATCATAAATTCGCTCTGCACCAAAGGAAATACCTACCCCCGAAACGTTGCTCAACCCGAAAACACTGGTCAGATCGGCGTATCTTCCGCCACCGCCAATGCTGCCCATACGCAACTTTGGATAGTGAAGATAGCTAGCTTTCACCTCAAAAATGCAACCTGTGTAATAATTCAAGCCTCTGGCTAAAGTGATGTCAAACGAAATATTATTTTGCAAGGGTTGTCCTTCCAAGAAATCGAGGATGGTGGTCATTTCCGATATGCCTTTCAGTCCAGTTTCACTTTGCGCAAAGAGTGGTTCTAACTCAGCAATCGTCTTGATATTCAATACTTTTTCAATAGTAGCAATAGCAGTTTCAGGGATACCTTTTTCTAGCATTTCCTTGCGCACACCCTCCATTCCAATTTTATCCAATTTATCAATAGCAATAGTCATATCCATGAACTGGTTGGGAATGCCTGCTGCCTCTGCAAGTCCATTCAACACTTTACGGTTGTTCAGTTTTATCTCTACGATAATGCCTAACTGGGCGAATACTTCATCGTAAATTTGAATCAACTCCGCTTCATAAACCAACGAATCTGAGCCAACCACATCCACATCGCACTGATAAAACTCTTGATAACGACCTTTTTGTGGACGATCTGCCCGCCAAACGGGTTGAATCTGGTAGCGTTT
>DAITMC010000271.1:0-4522 GCA_036835365.1 Saprospiraceae bacterium | reverse complement strand
CTCGGTTTCGCAATGGGTTGCGCAAGCTAGGGTATAGTTTGCCGATGAGTAAGGGTTAAGGATGGTGTAAAAAGATTTGTGTATGTCCTTGCATTGACTACGCATCCTGGCTGAAGCTATTTGCAAAGTATCCTGCCCCAGGTTGGGAGGTAGACATGGGTGATATCTCAGTCATCACATCTAAAATCTTTGTTGCTTACTCACAATGTCCTCGCAAAGCGTTTCTGCTGTTGTTTTCTGAGGATCAGGGAAAGCCTCACGACTATCCGCTGATTTTAGAAGAACGTCGCAACCACAATCGAACCCGGTATCTGGAAAAGTTCTTACAATCTCACCCTGAAGCCAAACAGTACGAAGCCAAAGGCTTCAAAAAACATGAGTTTCTGTTTAATGTGACTCTTAAATCTGCCCAATTAGAAGCTTATTGTGCCGCCTTGATTAAGGTTAACAATGATCCTGAGAATCGTCAGAATAGCTACGAGCCAACAGTTGTTGTGGGTACTTACAGCATTACCCCCGAGCAGAAAACGGAGCTATTTTTCGTTGGCTTAGTACTTGAACGGATTCAAAAACAGTCGCCCGCTGTGGGACGGATCGTCACGATGGATGAGAAAGTCCATCGGGTGAAACTAGAAAAAGGCTATAAAGGAATTAAAGGATATTTAAAGACGTTAGAGTCTTGGTGCAGCATTCAACCAAATAAAGCTCCTGCTTTAATCTTAAACAAATATTGCCCATCTTGCCAATTCAGAGATATTTGCCGAGAGCAGGCAGAAAAAGAAAATAATCTGAGTTTGTTGGATCGAATGACGCCTAAGGCGATCCAGAAATACAATAAACGTGGCATTTTCACAGTTCAGCAACTCTCTTATTTATTTAAACCTCGTCGTAAGAGAAAAAATCAGAAGGAGTCAGAACCTATAAAACACAGCCTAGAGTTGCAATCCTTGGCAATTAGAGAGCAAAAGATCTATATCCAGGAGTTGCCGGATTTAACCCGGCAGCCCGTGGAACTATTTTTGGATATGGAGGGAATTCCTGATCAACGGCTCTATTATCTAATAGGATTGTTGGTCTGCGATGGAGGAAAATCTATTCAGCATTCTTTCTGGGCTGATACACAAGAGGACGAGGAAGTAATCTGGAATCAGTTCTTATCCAAGCTCAGCGAATATCCAGAAGCACCAATTTTCCATTACGGAAATTATGAGATAAAAGCTTTTCGCGATCTGGCCAAGAGATATACAACAGACATTGAAAAAGTCGAAAAACACTTAATCAATGTCAACTCATATATTTATGGGAAAATTTACTTTCCTATATTTTCCAATCGATTAAAGGAAATCGGACTTTTCATGGATGCTTCATGGCCATTAAAGATTTCATCTGGACTCCAAAGCCTAGCATGGCGTTATAATTGGCAAGAAACTAAAAGCAGTATGTATAAAGATGATTTATTGATTTATAATAACAAAGACTGTAGTACTCTTAAATTATTAGTTGATAAGATTTCTGAAATCTCAAGCCAAGGACACTTAAATCAAAATATTGTTCCTGCCAATCAAAAACAAAGTTTTTCTACAAAAGTCAGCGAAGAAATTCATGGCACCTTTGAACTGATACTAAAAGCCTCTCATGAGCATTATGACAGAAGCAAAATATCTTTTTTAAATAACAGACTTGATAGCGAAAAGCGAAAAAGAGGAGGTCAAAAGCAACACACGGCCTTTGTTAGAATAGTCCCAACCAAAGTCAATAAGATAATTGAAGTATTGTCAGTATCTGAGTGTAAAAAATGTGGGCAAGACTTATTGCAGCATCCACAAAAAACTATTAATAAAACAATTATAGACTTGAAGCTCACGAAGACAGGATGCAAAAAAGTAATTTTTCTGTACAAAAGTCAGAAAAGTTATTGCAAATTTTGCAAAAAATATTATATGCCTGAGTTCTTCTACAAAGGCAAGGATCTTTGTACATTCGGTCATGGCTTTAAATCTTGGGTTGTATATAAAAGAGTTGCCCTCCGCTTGCCTTACCATCTCATAGTACAAGATAGTATAGAGATGTTCGATGAGCCCATTAGCGAATCATCGGCAAGTAATTTTATTAAAGACTTGGCAAGTCAGTATTCTGAATCCGAAAGGATCCTCCTCGAAAAGATTTTACTAAATCCATTTGTCCATTCCGATGAGACACTAATCAATATTCAGGGTGAAAATCAATATGTTTGGACTTTTACCGATGGCAATCATGTAATTTTTAGATTGACGGAAACAAGAGAATCAGACATTGTTCATAAAACCTTGCAGGGATACAAAGGCGTGTTAGTGTCAGATTTTTACGGTGGTTATGATTCTTTAACTTGCAAGCAGCAAAAATGCTGGTCTCATTTAATTCGAGATATTAACGATGACCTTTGGAAAACCCCTTTTGATGTAGAATATGAATCCTTTGCCTTAGAGATAAAGAAATTCATCTTGCCTATATTTAAGACGATTGATCGGTATGGATTAAAGAAAAGACATTTGAATAAGTTCAAAAAAGTAGTAGATCGATTTTACAGTGATAATATTTATGACAAAGTTTTTTGTTCTGATTTGGCCATAAAATATCAAAAACGATTTGAACGATATCGAGGGAGTCTGTTTACTTTTCTTGAGTATGATTTAATTCCCTGGCATAATAACACTGCAGAGAGAGCCCTCAGGCATCTTGCAGTTCAAAGAAAAATCTCTGGTTCGTTTTTTACATCCGGTGCTAATTCATATTTGATCCTGCTTGGAATTATGCAGACTTGTAGATTTCAAGAGAAATCATTTCTTAAGTTTCTGATGTCAGGTGATAAAGATGTTGATGCATTCAATTCACCTAGAATAAGAAAAAGAACTCGAGCTGTTAAATCCATGCTCGAATGAATCTATAAATTTGAATTAAGTGAAGATCATTGTGAATCCGTTATAGGACTACTTAAAATTTATGAATCTTGTTTTAGCGCGTGAAACACTACCCCTTCGCGAGGATGAAACGAGATCTATGCGAGTTAAAGAATCAAGGGTTTTGATGGAAATTGTAATTCGAGCGTTTCAAGATAGTGCATTTCCTGAAATTAAGTGAGCTTTCGATAGTATGAGCGAAACGGTTTATATCGAAACCAGTATTTTGGGCTACCTCACAGCCAGGTCAACTAAGAATCTGATATTGGCTGCAAATATGGAGATTACTAAGGATTGGTGGGAATTGCGCCGACATACTTTCACTCTCTACACATCAGAGGCTGTTTTAGACGAAGTGATGCGGGGAGATCCTGAAATTGCTGCTCAGCGGCTAGAGATACTGCGTGATTTTTCTCTGCTGGCGTTGAATCAGGCTGTACAAAGTTTGGCGGCACAGTTTTTGGCCAGAAGCAATTTGCCATCCAAAGCCGAGGTAGACGCTATTCACATTGCTGCCGCAACGGTTCATGGCATGGATTATTTGCTAACGTGGAACTGTAGGCATATTGCAAATGCTCAAATTCAGAGGAAATTGGCAGAAATTAGTCTTGATTGTGGCTACGTGCTTCCAGTCCTCTGCACACCAAACGAACTGATGGGAGACTAGGCTATGTGGGAAGATGAAATTGTTGAAGAAATTCACCGTATCCGTGAGGAATATGCAAAATCATTCAACTACGACTTAAATGCAATATTTGCAGACCTACGTAAAAAGCAGCAAGAAAGTGGCAAAGAGGTTGTAAATTTGTCGCGTAAACCGGGTTTAACAACACGTTGGAGCGGACAGGTGAAAGATCTTAGTGGAGAGGCAAAAGATACTAGCCCCCACTCAACTTAGTCATTGAGTTGCTTAAAACAATTTGTCAGATGTTAACCCCGTAAACCACGATGGAGTGACCTTTCCGCAAGCTGTAGAGGCTTTCTTTGATCCATTCCTTTCGATAGTTGATGCGAGTCGCAATGATGAAGCCCGCGATGCTGTCATTGGTTTGGACAGACGCTGGAATCTTTTATATGTCGTCTACATCGAGCGTGAAAACGACACCATTAGAATTATTTCGGCCCGCAAAGCGACCCGCAAGGAGCGAGATTACTATGAAAATTGATGCTTTGAAACAACGGTTGAATAGAGATCGACCCATGACAACGATCACTATTCGGATGCCAGAAGATGTAATTGAGGATCTGAAGCGTCTAGCCCCAATATTGGGGTTTTCTGGGTATCAGCCCTTAGCACGCGCCTATATTGGTCAAGGGTTGCGTGCTGATCTTGAGCAATTAGAGGGAGATACCGTCTCTGCGTTGATTGCCAGTTTGAAGCGTCATGGTGTGAGCGATGAAGTACTTCAGGAGGCGCTGGGTGAAGCTACTCAGCGTTAGCATAAAGCCGACGCTACAGTCAGCCGCTCAACACTACATTGGTTTGGATGAAATAGAGCCACAGAAAGGTTATCTGGTTGAGTTGCCTGCACTGGTTATTGCAGCTTCGGTATAACCAAGGTATAACTGAAGAGTAGGAATTACAG
>DAITMC010000270.1:0-4540 GCA_036835365.1 Saprospiraceae bacterium | reverse complement strand
GTTCGTTCCAGTTCTATGTCGCCTTTAAAAAATTGAATGGCTTCCTTCAAATTTTCGATGCCATAGACTTCCAAATCATTCACAATAGCCGCCTCTTTAGCATTTACTTTAGGAATAATAATGCCTTTGAATTTCTCTTTTCTAGCTTGAATGGCAATGGGCAAAACCCCTTTTACTGGTCTCAAACTACCATCTAAGGAGAGTTCTCCCATGAGGATGTAGTCGCCAATTTTTTCTGCTGGAATCTGTTTAGTGGCTGCAAGTAATCCAATAGCGATAGGCAAATCGTAAGCCGAGCCTTCCTTGCGAATGTCCGCGGGTGCAAGATTGACCACCAGTTTAAGTCGAGGGACTTTGTAGCCCGTATTTTTGATGGCAGCCTCGAAGCGTTGAAAACTTTCTTTGACTACATTATCGGGTAAGCCGACTAAAAAATAGAATTGTTTGCCAGCGGCAACTTGCCCACCGGCATTTACTTCCACGGTGATGGTTTGGGCATCTACCCCGATAACAGCACTGGCATAGGTTTTGACGAGCATTTCTTACACTTGCTTGGGTAAACAAATAGGCTGAAAAGTAATAATAAATATTGAGCTGATGTATATTTTGAATTACAAATTTAATACAATACTATCATTCACTTGCTAAAAATTATTGAATGCTATCAACTGAAACTGGTTGCGTTGTGTATTTTCCAGCATTTGAGCCATAAAGCCAATTTCTATTTTTACCTTATCATTGAGTACATAACCCAACGCATCGTAAAGACGGTTTCTATCAAAAATATTTTTTTGCGTATTCAAGAATATTTCATCATAGCCAGAAAGATAAAATGTTTTGGGGATTAAAGTTTTACTATTGATGGGTACATTAATTCCTAAAAAATAGCGAAATCGCCATTTTATTGGATTATCTTCTATGAATCGCTGTTCGGCACGATAGCGATGTTGCAAAAAGACTCTACCAAATTGCTGACGGGTAATCAACTGTTGATAAAGCCGATGCTCTGTTATGGTTGTTTTATCTTTTCCATTCGCCAAATATGGCTGCGAAACAATATAAGCGTAACCTTGCAAGAGGTTGTTATTATTTTCGGTGAGGTTGTAACCCAATCCAGTTCTAATCAGTAGTTGCTCCAAATCACCTATGGCATTGTAATTGCGATACTGCACTTCATGATGCCAGTTCCATTGACTGTCTAATTTTTTGTTGCCAAAATAAATCCATCAATTACCGTTTTCAGTAGTTTGACTTTTTATCAAGAGTGGCAGGAATAAGATCAATAAAAAGTAAAGTCGTTTCATAAGTTGGAATACTAAATTTACTCAGAGTAGATTTAACGCAGTGTATTACATTTTAGTTGGTGGTTTCACTTTTTCATACGACCATCTTTTGCGTTTAACCAATTTTAACAAAAAATATTATCGCATTAACGCGTGTTAAACTCTATTTAAAAGCCTTTTCTTACTCGTCATTTGGAGCAATGTATCTGTACTTTTGTGAAAACAAATATTATGAAAACACTACTTTCTGTATCTGTATTTTTGGTATTCATGTTTTTCTTCTCTAGTTGTTCGGATGATTTTTTATTGCAACGCAGAGAAGATAGACTGATAGGTGCATGGGAATTTGACCGAGTTTTGTATTTTCCAAATCGAGGTTCAAGACGAAACATTTCCAGAGAATACGAGGGCGACGTCATTGAGTTTTTTAGAAACGGAACTGCTTTTTATAATGATGCCTCCTTAAATGCCACGTTCGATGGCGATTGGATTTTGGATTTAGATAGATCTTGGAGGGAAAGCGATGATGCCGAGTTCTTTTTGGATATGTATTTTTATGATTTTATCCTTCGAGAAGAATTTTCTTTCCTTACGCAGGCGACTATTTTGAACAACAATCGCATGACCTTGATTTCCAACGAAAGAGCAGGCAGTTACGAGTTTAGGCTGAGAAAATTAGATTGAGGTCAATACAACGATTCGCTAGTTTAGAGTTTCTCTGAAAAGTTTTGAAGAGGCAAAGTAACAAATGAGGCTTCTTTACCGTCCTATTACCATATTACTAAACAAAACAATCACTGTATGAGAATTTCAGTCGTTTTATTATTATTCATGGGTTTATTACATACAGCACAAGCGCAAATTGGCAGGAGCGCTGTTGTAGGTAGTGGTGCTGTAGTTAGTCAAACTTTTGACTTACCCAAGTTTACAGGGATAGCTGCCACAGCTTCTTTTGATGTTTACCTCAAGCAAGATAGCAAGCAAGCCATAGAAGTGAAAGCACAACAAAATATCATAGATGTTATGCTGCTAGAGGTAAAAGATGGTACGTTGAAACTTGGTTTTAAACCTAATACTTCTGTCAGAATGAAAGAAGCAGTGAAAGTTTATATTTCTTTAGCTGAGTTGAAACGACTAGTAGTGAGCGGCTCTGGTAACGTTAGAGGTGAGGGTGTCTTCAATAAATCTGACCAATTAGACATTGTTGTTAGTGGTTCTGGAGACATCGCACTTGATTTTGAGACCAAAGAACTCCGTTGTGCCATCTCTGGTTCTGGCGATGCTAATTTAAAGGGATATGCCAATAAGCATATGATTGCTTGTTCTGGTTCAGGGGATTTAGTGCTTGATGGAAATGCTGAAGAACAAAGCATTACTGTGAACGGCTCTGGCGATGTAAAACTTTTTGGAAGTACAGAAAAACAAAATTTTGCTGTTTCTGGCTCGGGTAATCTAAACGCTACTAATTTGACAACCAAGCAATGTAATATTTCCATTACGGGTTCTGGTAATGCTTTGGTCAATGTTACCGAGCAACTCAACGTAACTATTATGGGTTCTGGCAATGTTACTTACAGCGGTAATCCTGAAGTGAATAGTAGAGTAAAAGGCTCTGGCTCTTTAAGAAAGAGGTAATTAAAGCTGAATCTAAAAATAAAAATTAATGTTTGGACTTTTCAAAGTTCGTCTTGAAAAGTCCAAATCAACAAGGTTTAAGATACAACGGTCTGTTTTGCCAGCCACTGCTTTATCCAGGTAGTCGTGACTGATTTTGGACGCTCCAGTGGAATGCCCAGTGCGCGTGTCCAGCAAAGAGCAGCCATTACGCCTAGTGCCCTAGAAACACCAAATAGAACTGTATAGTAGTCGTATTCTTTCATGCCATAATGTACCAGTAATGCACCAGAGTGGGCATCCACATTGGGCCATGGATTTTTTACTTTACCTAACGATTCTAAAATGGGAGGTACTACTTCAAATACTTTCCAGACAACTTCTACAATATCATCTTGCTGAATGTATTGCTCTGCAAATACTTTTTGCGCCATAAAACGCGGATCGGGGCGACGCAATACCGCGTGTCCATAACCTGGCACAACTTTTCCTTCCGAAAGTGTTTTCTTCACATAGGTAGCAATTTGCTCCTTGCTTGGGCTAGTTGTTCCCAATTCGTCCACCATTTCGAATATCCATTTAATCACTTCTTGATTGGCTAAACCATGTAAAGGACCCGCCAAGGAGTTCATTGCTCCAGCATAGGACAAGTAAGGGTCGCTCAAGGTCGAATTTACTAAATAGGCAGTATGCGCTGAGGCATTGCCTCCCTCATGGTCGGCATGAATCGTGGTGTAAAGACGCATCAGATTAAGAAAATCCTCATCATCGTAGCCCAACATATGCGCATAATTGGCTGCCCAATCCAAAGAATTGTCAGGCACAATATGACTATTGTTTTTAAAGGAACGACGATAAATGTAGGCAGCTACTCTTGGCAATCTGGCGATGAGATTCATGGCATCTTCGTAGGTAGCATCCCAGTGTTCACTCTTGCTCATGCCTTCACTATATCTTTTTGCAAATACACTATCCGACTGCATAGCCGTGATGGCAATAGAAAATTGAATCATTGGGTGGGTATCCTTCGGCAAGGCATCCAATACTTTGAAAGTTTGTGAAGGGACATTGGCACGCCGCTTCCACTCCTCTGAAAGCCATGTGATGTCTTCCATTGTTGGTATTTCATCAGTCATCATCAACCAAAATAAACTCTCGGGCATGGGTTCTTTACTATCGTTGATAACGGGTAATTGTTGGCTCAATTCAGGGATAGAATACCCTCTGAATCGTATTCCTTCCATAGCATCGAGGGCAGAAGTTTCCCAAATCATCATTTTAATGCCCCTAGCACCTCCATAAACCTGTTCAACGGTAACTTCATCTATTTTTAAGCTACCATGTTGCTTCAATAGGTTTCTCATTTCTGCAAATAATGCTGATGCTTTCTCTTTAAACTTATGCTTGAGGGGATCCATGCTTATTATTGTAGTTTTAGTTTATATAAAAAGTAAATTTACCTGTTGTTATAACAGGGGTTATCTCAAAAGGATTTACGTCTTAGAAATTTAAGGCAAAATCAAACGAACTTTTCACGTCCAGTAAGTTGAATAGCACACCAATCTCTAAGACCGTCTTGAGGGGCTAATAATCCATTTCTTTAACTGCCTTACTCAATTTTTCTTTCTTTTCTGCGGGCTCTG
>DAITMC010000269.1:0-4545 GCA_036835365.1 Saprospiraceae bacterium | reverse complement strand
AGATAAGCCATTGAAGTCATGTAAAAAAATTGAACCGCTGGCCATTTCCAAGTACCTGTTTCTTTTCTCACTACGGCAAGGGTACTCATACATTGCATAGCAAACACATAAAACAGTAACAAAGCGAGAGAAGTGCCTAGTGTATAAGTAGGTTCTCCTGTCAATGGATTGTACTCTTTTGCCATGCGATCCCGAATAGAATATTCATCATTTGTGCTACCAATACTATAAATAGTTGCCATTGTTCCTACAAAAACTTCACGCGCTGCAAAGGAAGTAATGAGCGCAATACCAATTTTCCAATCAAAGCCAAGTGGTTGAATGGCAGGTTCAATAAATTTTCCTAAATAGCCCGCAAAGGAACTTTCCATCTGCCAAGCAGCTACTAAATTTTGTGTAGCATTGTCATCCAGATTTTCTGTTGCTGCTAAGGTCAGTGCTTCCACTTTAGCTTGTTCCATTTGGCGAGGTGGTCCATAACTTGCCAAAAACCAAAGCACGATAGAAATAAACATAATTACTTTTCCTGCCTCTAATACAAATGATTTTACTTTTTCCCAAACTGTCAGCAACACATTTTTGAAAACAGGTAGGCGATATTCTGGCAGTTCAAGCATCAAAAAACTATAACCATCGGATTTTAGTACGTACTTAAATAGTAAAGCCGAGAGAAGTGCCGCTAAAATACCTAACATATACAACCCCATGAAGACCAAACCTTGTGCATTAAAAATACCTCCAACGGTGAGGGCAGGCACAACAAATCCAATCAGTACGGTGTAAACAGGAATGCGGGCAGAGCAGCTAATGAGCGGCGTTACTAAAATAGTGATTAGCCTTTCTTTAGGATTTGCTATGGTTCGTGCAGACATAATGGCAGGAATAGCGCAGGCACTACTTGAGATGAGTGCCACAATACTTCTTCCATTTAATCCAAAACGTTGCATCAAACGATCAAAAAGAAAAACAGCGCGCGCCATGTAGCCTACCTCTTCTAAAATAGAAATTAAAAAAAATAGAATAGTAATTTGAGGAATGAATACAATGACTCCACCTAAGCCCGCTAAAATACCATCGGTCAATAAATTAGCAAACCAAGAATCAGGAAGCAATACTTTAAGTTGTTGACTTACCCATGAAAATGAACCCTCTATCCAATCCATTGGATAGCTTGCCCAAGCATAAATGGATTGAAACAGAAGCAACATCACAAGGAAGAAAAAAATAACGCCCCAAAAGCGATGCGTTAGAAATCTATCTAGCCATTCTGTGGTAGTATTATGTTCCTTTACAGGCGTTTTTAATATTTTAGGCAACAATGGAGCAAAGCGGTCAAAACGTTGCATCGTTTCGCGAATTTGTAATTTCAAATCAGCAAAACCATGTTGCTGATTGATGGCTTCGATGTTATTTTTTTGCTCCTTAGTCAGATGAGACAACCATTTATAATGATGCGCCAAAAGCAAGGCGTGGTAGCGATTAACGCCAGGGAAAATTTGCTGCTCAATATCTTGTGCTACGGCATGTTCAACTGGGGAAAACTGATAAGCCCATTTAGGGGTATTGGGTACATCTGCTTGCTGCAAGACTTGATAAAAAAGATGCTTTAATGGTTCAATCTGTTCGCTACTTCTGCCATTAATGGCAAATACTTTGACCCCCAACTCTTGCTCAAGGCGTGTTATGTTCACATCCAAGCCGTCGCGGTCTGCAAGGTCTAACATACTTAGCACCAGTAAAATAGGAAATCCTAAGTCGCGAAGCTGGTGAAAAAAAAGTAATTGCTTTTCCAAGTTAGTAGCATCCGCTACATAAATTACAGCATTGGGATAGTGCTCATCTTTAAGATTGGATAGCGCATCTGTTACCACTCGCTCATCCTTAGAAGTAGGATAAAGACTATATACTCCTGGAAAGTCAATTAATTCAACCTCAAGGCTTTGTAGCATAAACTTCCCTACTTTCTTTTCCACAGTAACCCCTGGGAAATTCCCTACTTTTTGCCTTAATCCCGTAAGGTGATTGAATAGTGTTGATTTTCCACTATTAGGATTGCCTAACAGGGCTACTTTCATTAACTTTGTAATTGTCATCCTTCCAATAAAATGCATTCCGCTTCATCTCGTCGCAATGCAAGGTAATGTCTGCCGGCTTTAATGTAGCATCCACCATTGAAAGGGGCATAACGCACTAATTCAATCAATGTACCTGGAAGCATTCCCATGGTCATTAATTTGCTACCTATTTGGTCGTTAGTGAACGACTGTACCACTCCCCCTTGCTTTGGAGATAGTTGGCAGATATTTTTTTTAATTGATTGAATCATGGCTACTATGCTTAGTTAATCACTTTACAAATTTAACGAGATGCTATTCAAAAATAAATGACTTTAATCATTTAACAATAGATTAATGCAAACATAACACATTCTATACTTATTTAGATTAATTCAAGATTGTTAAATGATAAAAAAAATCATTTTTTACAAAAAATTGCAACTTGATGAAAGTACGGAACACGCCCCTTGTAAATAAGGTTTGTACCGAATAGCCCTAATTTACGTTGTAAGGAAGGTAATAATAGAGCAAATTCAGTAGTTTTTTGCTCTATTGCAGCAACTTCCCAAATGTTACATCGTTTTAGTCGTATGAATAGATATTACTTTATCCTCTTTTTCTCATTACTACTTTTAGCTGTTCAAACCAGTTTCAGTCAGCAGTATGTCACTTCACAGTCAGCAAAAAAAGGGCAAGTTAAATGGTTGGACAAGGCAAAAGCAAGTGCCCGAGCCGAGCGATTTGACCAATCTCTGCTACAACTGAATAAGTTACTAGCCAAAACACCCAATTTTATTGATGCGCATATCTTAAAAGCACAAGTGTTGTACGAATTAGAAGATTTGCAGGCAGCGAAGGCAAGTTATTTAGAAATTGTAGCTTTAGCTGCTAACTATTATCCTAACGCCTTTTACCAACTGGCAGTAACGACTTGGAAATTAGATGATTTTGAATCAACGATTAATTATGCCAATCGGTTTTTGCAAACTAATCCTCGCAGCCCACAACTCATCAAGCAAGCAGAACGATATTTAGAAAACGCTCAATTCGCCGTCAAAGCCACCAAAAATCCACTTCGTTTTGAACCGCAGCCCATGCCCTATGGCATTATCAATACAGATGAATTAGAATACTTACCCTATATTTCTGCCGATCAAAAAAAACTGGTATTCACCAGAAGAATCAATGGTCAAGAAGATTTCTATCTCAGCGAAAAAATGAATAATGAATGGCAAATTGCTCAACCTATTGCGCCAATTAACACGCCTCAAAATGAAGGCTCACTCACTATTTCTGCTGATGGCAAAACATGGATATTTGGTGCAAGTGGGCGTGCCGATACAAAAGGTGGTTACGACCTCTACATTTCAGAATGGCGAGAGGGAATATTTCCACCTCCCATAAATATGGGAGCAGCGATTAACACTAGCTACCGCGAACGTCAACCAAGTTTATCCAATGACGGCAAGATGCTTTTATTTGAAAGCAATCGTCCTGGTGGACTGGGAGGCAGCGATATTTGGGTAAGCCATCGGCGAGCGGATGGTAGTTGGAGCGATGCAAAAAACATTGGCGCACCTATCAATACACCAGAAGATGATGAATCGCCATTTTTACATCCCGATGGTAAAACGTTGTACTTCATGTCAAAAGGTAACCCAGGTATGGGAGGATTTGATTTATACAAAAGTCAATTACAGGAAGACGACACCTGGAGTAATCCAATTAATTTGGGCTACCCGATTAATACAAAAGCAGATGAGGGAGCAATTGTAGTAACACTAGATGGTACAACAGCTTATTTCACCAGCAGCCAAAAGAATGGAAAAGGTACAGATATTTTTTATTTTGAGCTCCCAGCAGCTATCCGACCAACACCTGTTACTTATGTACGCGCCACAGTAAAAGATGCAACCACTCAAAAAGCGATTCCGAATGCAAAAGCCTCGTTTATCAATTTAAAGACAGCACAAACGCACCTTTCTGCTACAACAGATGCTGATGGCGAATTTTTAGTCGTACTGCCCATTGGTTACGATTTTTCACTCAATGTGAGTAGCAATGATTATTTGTTTTATTCTGAATATTTTGCATTAGTACAAAGTTCTCCTTTGGATGCCCCTTTTGAACTAGAGGTATTGCTTTATCCTATCCCTTTAGAAAAGGCACAAATAATGGTAAGCAAACCAGTAATACTCAAAAATATATTTTTTGAGACCAATTCCGCTAAGTTGTTAAGCAGTTCTTTGATAGAGTTGGAGCGGCTATATGAACTATTAAGCTCACAAACACAACTCCGTATTCAAATTAATGGACATACTGATAATGTGGGTAATGAGCAAGATAATCTAACGTTAAGTCAAGACAGAGCGAAATCTGTGTATGATTTTCTATTACAAAAAGGAATTGCGGCGCAACGATTACGCTACAAAGGTTTTGGCGAAACGCAACCGATTGATAGCAACGAAACCGAATTAGGAAGGCGCAA
>DAITMC010000268.1:0-4548 GCA_036835365.1 Saprospiraceae bacterium | reverse complement strand
TATCTTTGTTGCCAAATAAAAATTGGACAATGAGCACGCGATTGAGAATAGCTATCCAAAAGTCGGGAAGACTAAGTGAAAAATCAACCCAGCTCCTTGCGGATTGTGGTATTCGTTATGACATTAACCAGCGCACATTACTAGCGAGTGCGGAGGGTTTACCCATTGACATTTTGTTGCTTAGAGATGATGATATTCCGCAATATGTAGAAGACCAAGTAGCACATCTGGGTATTGTAGGAGAGAATGTATCTGCCGAAATGAACAAAAAAGTCAACTTGTTAAAAAGGTTAGGCTTCTCTAAATGCCGAATGTCGCTAGCTATTCCCAAAGAAAAAGAATATACAGGAACGAGTTTTTTTGAAGGCAAAAGTATTGCTACGTCCTACCCTAATATTTTATCGCAATATCTCCAGCAAAAAGGAATAAATTCTGATATTCATCAGATTAGCGGCTCGGTAGAAATCGCCCCAAACATTGGTTTAGCAGAAGGTATTTTTGATATTGTAAGCACAGGTGGCACTTTAGTGAGCAATGGCTTGAAAGAAGTAGAAATTGTACTTCGCTCTGAAGCAGTATTGATTGCTAACCAAAATTTAACCGCATCGCAGCAGGCTATTGTGGATGAATTGTTGTTCAGAATTGAAGCTGTTATTGGGTCGAAGGGTAAAAAATACGTGTTGCTCAATGCACCTGCACATCAATTAGAAGCTATCAAGGATTTGTTACCGGGCATAAAAAGCCCAACAGTTATGCCATTGGCACAAGAAAACTGGGTAGCTATTCACGCAGTGATGAACGAAACAGAATTTTGGGAAATTATTCAGCCCTTAAAATTACTAGGTGCAGAAGATATTTTGGTGATGCCGATTGAAAAAATTATTCCGTAGGAGGTGGTAAATCTACTTTTTTGCGGAATGCCTTTTTTTCTGCTTGTTTTTGCTTCGATTGCAATCTGCTTTTTTCGTCGGCTACTACTGGTTTATACTTTCTAATTTTAGGAGGTTTAATGCCTTTTTTCATTAGCTGCACAAAACGGCGTATAGCAATTTCTTTATTTTTTAGTTGTGAACGCTCTTCTTCTACTGCAATCTGTAGTACACCCAATTTATTAATCTTAGCTTTTAGCTGTTCATTAACCAAAGCCTTCTCTGTCTCAGAAAGTCCTTTTGATTGCTGAATATCAAACATTAACTCCACTTTAGTTTCTACTTTGTTAACGTGTTGACCGCCACTACCAGAACTTTTGGCAGTACGAAAAGAGAGTTCACTTTTTATTTGCTCAATATCCATTTACCAAATTTAATTTTTTGTGTCATGTTCAACGAACAATCTCTCTTTTTAAAAGGATTTTAGCACATTTTAGTTTCCTTTTTATAACACTTTTTTTACACATTGAAACGTAGTTCTTTTTACAACTAAACATCAAGGCTATTGTTGTTATTTCAAAGTATAAGAATAATTACTTATGAGTCATAAAAAAGCGGTAGTTTGGTTTAGACAGGATTTGCGCTTGCATGATAATGAGGCGTTGACAGAAGCATTAAGAGAGGCAGATGAAGTGATTCCTGTATATGTTTTCGATACGAGGGTATTTGAAGGCCAAACAAAATTTGGATTCCTAAAAACAGGCATACATCGAGCAAAGTTCATCATTGAGAGTGTTCAAGATTTAAGAGATTCTATTCGAGCATTGGGCAGTGAACTTTATGTGCGTGTGGGAAAGCCAGAGGAGGAAATTTTTAATATTGCGCAAGCAACAAAATCAAATTGGGTATTTTGCAACAGAGAGCGCACCTATGAGGAAGCAAAAGTGCAGGATAAGTTAGAAGAAAATCTTTGGTCGATGAGTAAAGAAATGCGCTACTGCAGAGGAAAAATGCTTTTTTATACTGCCGACTTACCCTTTCCTGTTGCGCACACTCCTGATGTATTCACGCAATACCGAAAAGAGGTAGAGCGCTCTGTTAATATTAGAAAGCCACTACCATCACCCACTGACTTAAAGCCCTTTTCAGAATCTTTAGCAGCAGGTACTATTCCTAGCCTTGAGGATTTTGGACATTCTTCCTATGAATCTGATGAGCGAAGTGTACTCCCTTTTCAAGGTGGAGAAAGTACGGGATTGGAGCGACTACAATATTATCTTTGGGAGACGGATTTAGCGCAAGATTATAAAGAAACCCGAAACGGCTTAATTGGTGGAGATTACTCTACGAAATTCTCTGCATGGTTAGCACAAGGTTGTCTTTCGCCTAAGAAAATTTATCAGGAGCTTAAAAAATATGAACGAGAAAGAGGGGCAAATAAATCCACCTACTGGATATTTTTTGAACTGCTCTGGCGCGATTTCTTCCGATTGATGGCTAAAAAATATGGAAATGCTATTTTCAAGAAAGGAGGTACAAAAGGGGAAATTAGTACAGAATGGCGCAATGATTACCGATTACTTGATACTTGGATAGAAGGAAAAACAGGTATTCCTTTTATTGATGCCAATATGTTGGAGCTAAAATATACAGGTTTCATGTCGAATAGAGGAAGACAGAATGTAGCTAGTTTTTTAGTAAAGGACTTGAAAGTAAATTGGCAAATGGGGGCAGAGTATTTTGAGTCTATGTTGGTGGATTATGATCCTGCTAGCAATTGGGGGAACTGGAACTATGTAGCGGGTGTCGGTAGCGACCCAAGAGAAGATCGCTATTTTAATATTTTGAAACAAGCCCATCAATATGACCCCAAAGGAGACTATGTAAAATTATGGCTTCCCGAACTCACGAACGTTCCTGTGGATAAAATTCATGCGCCAGACCGCATGAGTTTTGATGAACAAGATGCTATCCGAGTAAAAATAGGAGCGAACTATCCTAAACCTATGATAAATACTCGAAAGTGGGCTAGATAGGCAATTTTATTGGCTCACTACCTTTACAATCGCTCTAAGGTGATTTGCCTTTTGTATCGCTATTTCAATTTTCGGGTCGGTTATAGTGAGGTGTCCCATCTTGCGAAAAGGGCGTGTTTGCATTTTTCCATACAAGTGAACATAAACTCCTTGCATGGCAAGGCATTGATCCAAACCTTCGTAATACACTGATCCTTTGTAGCCTTGTTCACCTAGTAAGTTGAGCATAACAGAAGGCTGTTTTATTTGAGTACTTCCTAGCGGAAGGTTCAAAATGGCCCTTAAATGTTGCTCATATTGTGAAGTGTAGCAGCCCTCAATAGTAGAATGTCCGCTATTGTGTGGTCGAGGGGCTACCTCATTGATGAGTAGTTTTCCTGATTTGGTTAAGAACATTTCAACTGCAAGTAAACCACAAATTTCAAAGGCTTCAATAGTGGATATGGCTAAAGCGGTAGCTTGTTGGGCAATAGATTCAGCAACTCTAGCAGGGCAAACCAAATATTCTACCAAATTAGCTATTGGATTAAAAGCCATTTCTACTATGGGAAAAGCACTGACTTGTCCTCTTTCATTTCGAGCAACAATAACAGCAAGTTCTTGCTCCATGTCTATCATGCGCTCCACCACACTCGCTGCGTCGAGCAGTTTATCCTTAGCTGAGCGAATAATAGCTACACCTCTACCATCGTAACCTTCAGTTCTCGTTTTTTGAACAAAAGGATAGTGTAATGTTCCGTTTTTTAAAGCTAATTCAATAGCGGCTTTACTATCAAATAGCTGAAATTCAGCAGTTGGTAGTGCATGTTGCTGATAAAATAACTTCTGCAAGCCCTTATCTTTTATAATAGCTAACTTTTCAGGTGCTGGATGTACAGTTTTACCCTCCGCTTTTAGTTGTTGAAGCGCAGCTATATTAACATGCTCTATCTCAATTGTTAATATATCTACTTTTTTTCCGAAATCATAAACGTCTTCGTAATTGCTAAAGTCTCCCTTCACATAATGTGTTGCATAGGGTATAGCCGGAGCATTTGCTTCTTTTTCAAGTATGTAAATCGGTAGATGCCAATTTATTCCTGCTTGAATGAGCATTTTTCCTAACTGACCGCCACCTAGTATGCCAATCTTTTTGAATCTTTGCATGAGTTGAATCATTATATCGAGGCACAAAAGTAAAAAATACTATTCTATGCAGTCTATTCTAATTAAAGATGCCCAAATTATTAATCAAGGAAAAATTGAGTCCGGTGATATTTTTATCAAAAATGGTCGAATTGAAAAAATTGCACCCATCATTGATACTCTAGCCAACATTGAAATCAATGCACATCAGCAATATGCTATGCCTGGCATTATTGATGACCAAGTACATTTTCGAGAGCCTGGCTTGACGCACAAAGCGAGTATCGCCTCTGAATCAGTCGCTGCGGTAATTGGTGGAGTAAGCTCCTTCATGGAAATGCCTAACACCAACCCACCTACATTGACTCAATGGGAATTGGAAAAAAAGTATCAAATAGCGTCAGCTACTTCTTTAGCGAATTACTCTTTTTTCATGGGGGCATCCAATGATAACCTAGACGAAGTGCTACGCACTAATCCAGAAAATGTTTGTGGCATTAAAATCTTTATGGGCTCAA
>DAITMC010000267.1:0-4565 GCA_036835365.1 Saprospiraceae bacterium | reverse complement strand
GCATCGGCGCATTGACTAAACTCTGGCGCAAGGCTTTTCGGCAAGCTACTTTTCCTGAAGAAGAAGCAATAGAACAAGCAAAAGCCACATTGGGCTATCAGTATATTAAGTTGTATCCAGCAACCCAGTCGGCTACCTTAGCTAAGAAAGGAATGCGACTGGATTTAGGAGGTATTGCCAAAGGTTATGCGGTAGATGAAGCCATGAACGTTTTACTGCAACAGGGCATTACACATGCTTTAGTGGATGGCGGAGGCGATTTAAGCCTCAAAAATGACCCTATCATTGGTCAAAAATGGAAAATTGCCGTTCAAAGTGGTAAAGTCTATGATTTAGCAAATTGTGCCATAGCTACTTCGGGTAATCAATATAAGTTTTTGGAAAACAATGGGAAACGCTATTCTCATTTAATTGATCCAAGAACAGGTATGGGCGTAACGCACCAACGCCAAGTTACTGTAATTGCTGATAATTGCATGAAAGCAGATGCCTTAGCTTCTGCTTGTAGTATCTTATCCAAGGCAAAGGCAAAGCAACTTGCACGAAAGATGGATGCAAAACTTTATATTTTGACAAAAAAAGATTAAAATTGTTAGGGTAATTCATATAATTTATTGATTAACAAAATGATATAAAAAATGAACAGAAGAAAATTTATTCAGAATACGGTCATTAGTACATCTGCCGTAGCTGTCTCAGGGGTGGCAGCTACTTCAACTTATGTTGGTAATAAACAGGAATTTAAGCTAAAATATGCCCCGCATTTTGGTATGTTTCGCCACAGTGCAGGAGAAGACCTAGTAGCTCAATTGCAATTCATGGCAGAGCAAGGTTTTACTGCTTTAGAAGACAATGGCATGAAAGACCGAGACATGGCTACACAAGAAAAAATCAGTGCAACTATGCAAAAGCTAGGAATGCAGATGGGGGTATTTGTAGCACATAAAATTTATTGGAACGAACCTAATTTAGCCAGTGGCGACAAGACTAAACGAGAAGAATTTTTGAACGACATTAAAACTTCTGTAGAAGTAGCTAAACGATTGAATGCCAAATGGATGACTGTAGTACCTGGGCATCGAGCATTGCGCTTGAACATGGGTTACCAAACAGCTAATGTGATTGAATCGCTTAAGCGCGCTTGCGATATACTTGAGCCACAGGGCTTGGTGATGGTGCTTGAGCCTCTGAATTTCAGAGATCACCCAGGATTATTTTTATCGGAAAGCCCACAAACTTACATGATTTGTAAAGCTGTCAATAGCCCATCTTGCAAAATTTTATTTGATATTTATCATCAACAAATTACAGAAGGAAATATTATTCCGAACATTGAAGCTTGTTGGGACGAAATTGGGTATTTCCAAATTGGGGATAATCCAGGACGGAAAGAGCCTACTTCTGGCGAAATTAACTACAAAAATATTTTCAAGTACATCTACGGACGAAAATTTGATGGCATTTTAGGCATGGAACATGGGAATGCTCAAGCAGAGAAAAAAGGAGAAATGGCACTTATTGAAGCCTACAAGGAAGTAGATAATTTTTAAATTAAATGATTGATTTTCAGCACTATAAACAAAGTTTAGGATTACAGTTGCCCAGTCCGATACAAGAAGTTAAAATGCCTTTGTTAGACAACAAAGGCATTCGGCTTTTCATTAAGCGAGAAGATTTAATCCACCCTGAAATCTCGGGCAATAAATGGAGAAAGTTAAAATACAATTTACTGGAAGCCAAGCGTCAAAAGCAAAAGACACTACTTACGTTTGGTGGGGCTTACTCTAATCACATCGCTGCCACAGCAGCAGCAGGTCATTATTTTGGATTCGATACCGTAGGCATTATCAGAGGAGAATTTACTCATCCGCTTAATCCAACACTTTCATCCGCCACAAATTATGGTATGAAATTAATCTACCTTGACCGCAACACCTACAGAAATGAGAGTCATAAAGAACTCGCTACTAAGTTATGTCCTCAATCGCACTATTTTATTCCAGAAGGCGGTACTAACATCTTTGCTTTGAAAGGCTGCCAAGAAATAATAAAAGAAAGCATAAATCAAATACAAACACCTGATTATTATGTACTTGCTTGCGGAACAGGCGGAACACTTGCAGGTATGATTCAAGCACTAAATGGTGAAAGTAAAGCCATCGGTTTTTCTCCTTTGAAAGGTGATTTTCTTGCTAAAGAGGTGCAGCAATTACTTGGTAGTCAACGACATAACAATTGGAGTATCAATACAGAATTTCACTTTGGAGGCTATGCTAAAACTACATTGCCCCTCATCCAATTCATTCATCAGTTTTACGACGAGCATCATATTCTTTTAGAACCTATTTACACCTCAAAGGCGTTATTTGGACTACTTCAACTTGTTGAAAGAAAGGAAATTAAAGAAAATACAACTATTTTATTTATTCATACTGGAGGAATGCAAGGCATTGCAGGATTTAATAAAAACATTGAACCTGAACAACGAATAAAGATAATTGGGGACTTTCAATGAAGTATGGTATGACAGTATAATATGCCTGTAAGTACATAGTGAAAGCCCCAATTACCAAACATCATCAAAGTCTGTTAAAGTGTGCTTCTTTAAAATTTGGTAGTACAGCTAATAGCACTTAGCTTTGTTACAAAGGTATGAATAGCAAAAGCATCATTAAGAGACAGTATTTGGAAAATGATGAACCGAATACGAGATAATAATACAATACTGAAAGTAGTCAATGTATTGATTGACAGATAGTAATGACCAAGTGATTATTGGTGTATGTGCAGAATTTGAATATTAATTATATCAATAAAAAAATAGTTCGCACCAATAAATTGACAACAAAATCAAAATATCCATCAATATAATTGGATTGATGAATAAATCATTCTATCTTACGCCAAAATAATGTCTAAATCACGTTTTGAATGTAATTTAAAACACGATTTAGATAAAAACCTTTTATAAAGAGGATTGAGGGCTTTTGATCCATCAAACATTAAAGTCTGCTGTAGTGCATCTTTAGGTTTAATATTTTAGAGTCTGCAAAAAAATGGTTCAAAGCCCTATATCCCTTTACATTAAAGTCTGCTGTAGTGCAATCTTTTGCTTTTCTATTTCCTTTTTGATTGTAACACAAATATAGAGGTCTATTTACTTCTACCATTTGACAGTCAATCAATTTTTAATCCTCCTTTATTTTAACTGTATCTACTTGTTTTTGTAAATTATATTACTGATAACCAATAATATAGGTGGTTAGAATTAGATGTGTTTAATATCTTTTGTGCTACTAAAAACCTTTAACTATCTTAGCTGCCAGAATAAAACCAGTAAAAAATTATGAGCAACGTTCAAGTTAGAGCAGAAATTGACCCTCTAAAACGTGTTATTGTACATCGCCCCGACAATGGTATTGCACGAATTTCTCCCAAGAGAGCAGAAGAAATGCTGTTTGACGATATTGTGCATCTGCCGAAAATGCAACAAGAGCATGATATTTTTACCAATGTATTGGGCACTTTTATAGGAAAAGAAAATGTACTCACTATTCACCAACTTTTGCTAGAATCATTGAATGTAGATGAATCTGCAAAAAAGGAAATGCTAACTTACATCACAGATTATGAGGAGCTGCCTAGCCATTATAAAAAAATGTTGCTGGAGCTTGACAACCCTACACTTACCGATGTTTTGGTGTCGGGTTATTTAGCAGAAAAAGATCATATTCTTTTTGATCCAATTCCAAATTTTATTTTTACTCGAGACATTGCAGTAGTAGTGAACAACACGGTTATCATTACTAAACCTGCCAAAGAAGCACGATTTAGGGAGAATTTTCTGACGCGCTTTATTTTTTGGGCACATCCTATATTCAAGGCATTGCGCGAACAAAACAGAATCATCAACATGAATGATGTTAATGATTTTCCACCGAGCAAACGCCGTGAGATGGTGGCAGTAGAGGGAGGAGATGCCATGATAATGAACGAAAATTATCTTTTCATCGGTTGTAGTGAGCGCACTAATGCTTATACGATTCAACTTCTGAAGGATGCTTTGTTCGATAAAAAGGTAGTTAAAAACGTTGTTCAAATTAACATACCGAATGATCGTTCTTATATGCACTTAGATACGATTTTTACACAAATCAATCACAATCATGTAGTTGGTTTTAAACCCTTAATTCAAGATGGTTTAGGCTCAAACGTAGAGGTATATCGCGATTATGGTCAAACTAATTATTATGCGTCGTTGCACGACTTTATTATTACAGAGTTCAACCCTAACATGAAATTCATTTGGTCTGGTGATGGCGAATCACCTTACCAAGAGCGTGAACAATGGACAGATGGCTGTAATTTGGTAGCCTTGAAACCTGGCGTTGCGGTGACCTACGATAGAAATCCTAGAACGGAAGTTGCCTTTAAGGACTATGGTTATCAAATATTAGAAGCAGAAAAATTGCTGGCTCAAGTACAAGTCGGCGAACTTGACCCACATACTTTAGAGCGCACCATCATCACGTTGCCCTCCAGCGAACTCTCCAGAGCGCGCGGTG
>DAITMC010000266.1:0-4612 GCA_036835365.1 Saprospiraceae bacterium | reverse complement strand
AAGGAGATGAAATTAGAGGTAAAACATTGGGTATCTTAGGTTTAGGCAATATCGGCTCTAAAGTGGCACGCCTAGCAGCAGCATTTGGTATGAACATTATTTACTGGGATATTCAGCCTAAGCCTAATGTTCCTTACACTTATCATCCGCTGGAAGATCTACTGGGGAAAGCTGATATTATTAGTTTACATCTTCCGCTTGTAAATGCCACTAGACAACTCCTGAATGCTAATTTACTCCACCAAATGAAACCTAATTCGCTCATTGTTAATACCTCTAGGGGAGAAGTCATTGACCAAATGGCGCTATTAACGGCATTAGCACAAAATAAAATTGGGGGCTTTGCAGCCGATGTACTCGATCAAGAGCCGCCAGTAGTAAACGACCCTTTATTGCAACTACCTAATGTATTGATAACTCCGCACTCAGCGAGTTTAACCGCTAGAACTTACAATGAAATGTGTGTGATTACTGCTCAAAATACCGTTAATTTATTAGCAGGAAAAACTATTGACGAAAAATTCATCTTTAATCGAAATCAACTATGAAAACACTATCTTTTTATGTTGCATTGATGCTAATTATTTGCTTTGCTTGCACCGAACAAAAGCAAGCAATAGATGCCATGACTGAATCCGATGAATGGCTAACTTTTAAAGGAAAAAACAATAACAAAAAAATAGTGCTGATTAGCGGCGATGAGGAATATCGTTCTGAAGAAGCGCTACCACAACTGGCGAAGATACTTTCTAAGCATCACGGCTTTGAATGTACGGTACTTTTTGCCCAAAATCCTGAACAGCCGGGTATAATTCAACCCAATTTTCAGCATCATATTCCAGGATTAGAAGCCTTGAAAAATGCGGATTTAGCTATCATTTTTACTCGGTTTCGCGCATTGCCCGACGAGCAAATGAAACATGTTGAACAATATTTATTAACAGGTAAACCAATTATTGGAATTCGAACAGCTACGCATGCTTTTCATTTTAAAGACACCACTAGCAACTACGCTCATTGGGGAAATTACTACCAAAAGGAAGGTGATATATGGCAAGGTGGTTTCGGAAGATTGGTGCTAGGGGAACGCTGGCATACGCACCATGGTCATCATAAGCATCAGAGTACGCGCGGAGTGATAGCGCAAGAAGCCGCTCAACATCCAATACTAAATAGCATTGCTGATGGCGACATTTGGGGAGCAACCGATGTTTATGGAGTACGATTGCCTATGCTGCCAGAGGTGCAGCCTCTAATACTCGGACAAGTGATGGATCGAACAGGGGATTTTGATGAAAATGACCGTTTTTTTGGGCTTCGACCAACCGATGATAAAATCGCTACGATAAATCCAGCCAGTAAAGCACCTTACCATCCAAATGACCCTATGATGCCAATAGTTTGGTTAAAGCCGTATCAACTCCCCAACGGGAAATCGGGGATGGCATTTACCTCCACCATTGGTGCTTCTACTGATTTGTTGAGCGAAGGCGTTCGGCGGCTATTTGTCAATGCTACTTACCATCTGCTAGGTATGCCAGTGCCAAAAAAGGCAAAAGTAGATATAGTAAATGATTACCAGCCCTCTGCTTATAACTTTCACAAAGATGAATATTGGGACAATAAGCAACTAAAAGTAATTGATTTGAAATAAGTACAAATCGCTTTAGGTAAGAAGCCGTAAAAGTCAATCCTTTGGTTTTTACAACTTCTTATGCCAATTTTTTTAACACGACCATAATGGTTTGTTTTATAGAAAAAAAATAATTGTCATAACATTTAATGTCTAAACATTTTTATTTGATTTCATGTTAATTGTCTATAAAGTATTGATAATTGTTTAAACATTAAATAGATTACTCTATGGCAAAATGGACAGTAGATCCGATGCACTCCGAAGTGCAATTCAAGCTGAAACACCTCGTCATTTCAACAGTTACAGGTAGCTTCAACCAATTTTCAGCGGAAATGGAAGCGGAAAAAGAAGATTTTACAGATGCTACCATTAGTTTTACCGCAGACATCAATAGCATCAGTACCAACAATCAGCAACGTGATGAGCATTTGAAATCAGATGATTTTTTCAATGCAGAAAAATTCCCTCAAATGACATTTCGCTCTAACGCTTTAGAAAAAAATGGGGATGATTATGTCTTGAAAGGCGATCTTACTATTCGCGATATGACCCACCCAGTTACTTTGGCAGTAGCGTTTGGTGGAGTAGCACAGGACCCTTATGGACAAACTAAAGCAGGATTTGAAGCGGAAGGTAAAATTAATCGCAAAGAATTTGGCTTAATGTGGTCAGCCATCACAGAAGCAGGTGGTGTAGTGGTGAGTGATGAAGTAAAGATTTTATTAAACATACAGTTTGTAAAACAAAGCTAAGTAGTTTTTTAACACGAAGTTGGCTATTTGAAGAGGTAGTCAATTTCGTGTTCAATGATTGATTTTATCATTACTTGTATCTTCTAGCTTTGCAAGCCAATTCATCAATGTTTTTCTCACTTCATCATCTTGATAAGACCATCTGGAAGCATCCAAATGAGTGGCGTTGCGCAGTATCTTAAAATCAATTTTTTCTGGAGCTATTTCTCGATAGCGTTTCACAAAAGAAAGGGAGTTGCCAAAAGGAACAAGACCGTCCAAAGTACCATGCAGGCAAAGCACAGGCAAACATTCATCTAGTTGAAGATAGCTGATTGGACTGGCTAGTTGCGCCTTTTCACTTTGTGGATGCCCACAGTAAAACCTCAAAAAGCGAGTATTGCGCATTTGCTTAATGTCGAGCGGTGCAGCAAATAAAAAAATGCCTGCAAATAAATGGCGAGGAAAATTCAGTTTTTTTAATGCTTCTCGGTTATAAAGCATCAATGCTGCTAAATTAGCACCTGAAGAAATACCGCCAAGTATTATTTTTTTATCTTCAAGATGATGTTCTTTATAGATTTTTTTAATAACAGATAGCATCCCGTCCAAATCTTCTCTAAGGTGTTTATATCCATAAAGTGGCAATCTTCTATGAGAGGGCATAATTACAGCATAGCCTTGATTAACAAAGAGTTGTGCATTTAATCGGAATAACTCAGGTTTGCCTACACGCCATGCGCCTCCGTGAAAATAAACAATAACATGGTCTTTGGTGATTTCACCATTTAAAGGCTTATCCAATAAAACATATTGTCGCCAGTGTTTTCCATAAGTGTATTTTTTTTCCCACATTGGCGTGGTTGTACGCGTGAATTGATTAAACCAAAGCGGAATCAAATCTAATGCTTCATAGAGCATAGTTCCTTTTGGTACAACCCACCACAAAATATAACCAGTCAGTACAATAAATAAAATACTAATTAGGAGAATCATAAATAAAATCATGACGTTTCTTCAGAATTTATAATGCCTGTGGATTGACCAAAATGTTGAACAAATTGCTGCATTTCAGAAGCAAGCTGTTTATTTTGAGTAGCCTTATAATAAGTATCTGCCATACCTCTCAACGTTTGGAAAAAGAAACGATCCATTTCCATAATTTGCATGTCTTTTGTCCAGAGGTCTATTTTTAAGGTGTCGAGGTGGTCTTTATCGAATAAAGAGAGCAACATGGCTTTACAGGATTGCTTATCATCGTAGTTTGTTGCGTCCGAAGCATTCCATTCCATGGCAATGGGTACATTGTTGTTATCCAATCCAACTTCTATTGTGATAATAGATTTTTTTACAACTTCATTCATTATTTCGTTTTTTTATAATAGTTTAATATCCTCTTGCTTTTTTGCCCAGTCATTAAAATAATCAGATTGATAAAGAAATGCTCCTGATTTAAGTTGTTGTGCAGCCCTCAACATGGCAGAGGCAACGGTTTGAGCATCTACTGGTTGATATTTTGAGACCATTCCTCCAGTCAATTTATCTAAGCCATTTTTTATTTTACTGGCTAATTGTTCTCCCCAAAGGCTGTTCCCCTCCATGTCCACAACAAATGACGGGCGAAAGATATGTACTCCCCAGAAAGGTAACTGGATTAATGATTTTTCTAAGTGCGCTCTAATACGACTGTTTAAACTCAACGAGTTTTCGTTCGTATAAATAGAAGAGAAGAAAAGTAATTGATTGACTTTATTTTCAATCGCCATATTTGCTATGGTGTAGCTATAAATTTGCTTTATTTTAATATCGCTTGGATGGCTAGTTTTTGGACGTTGAATATCCAAGAAACAAAATAAATCGTTCCCTTTAATGTTACTTTTTAGTGCTTGTATTTTATTTTTTTCGAGTATAAAATGTTCTAGCTTCTCATGCTTTATATTGGGGGCTTTTTTGCTAAATACTTTTACTTTAACATAAACATCGTAAGACAGCAATAGGGGAATCAATTTTTCACCTACGGTAGATTGCTCCATAAAAACTAAAGCTGTTTTATTTCCTTTATTGATTTCCAATTGTTTGTATTTGTATTTTTATTATCGAGGGACTATTCCGCTGTAAAACGAAACAGACGCTCCTCCCCAAAAGCCTATTCCTCCTTTGATGTTAGAAGGTGGTTGTGCATAGGAAGAGAACAATCCTTGATTCAAAACGTTTGATTCAATAGCGTTCCAATAATCAAATTGTG
>DAITMC010000265.1:0-4639 GCA_036835365.1 Saprospiraceae bacterium | reverse complement strand
AAAAAAAACCTAACCAATGAATGGGTAGGTTTTTTATAAATTCGTTTTTAAAAAGCTAAAATTACATAGCAGCGGCAAGTTTTTCTGCTTCGTCGAAAAGCTTCAATGCTTGCTGGTAAATTTCGTTAGCATCGTTGATAATTGGATAATACCCTTCGTTTTTCCATACACTTCGGGCTATCTGCGCCTTAATGATCACTTTTATCAGTCTTTTCGATTTATCCAATTCTTCTTGATTGAGCTTTACATCAGCGCTTTCGGCAGTTTTCACCAAATCGTTCAACATGGCATCACTTACTTCGAAATTTTTTCTGAAATCTTCAAATTTCATTTTTTCGAGCGTCTTCTTATTTTGCTCATAATAGGCCAGGGTATATTCTCTCAAAGCATTGCTATAAAACAATTGCGCATAATATGCCGTGGTCTCCGTGGTATCAAGCGGCACAAAAAAGTCGGGCATAATACCTCCACCGCCATACACAGTTCGGCCTTTTTTGGTTTCATATACCAGAGAATCATTGAATTTAATGCTATCGGCATGAAAGTACTCTCCGTGTTCCATCCTTTTACGCTGATCGAGATGATATTCGCTTAGCCCTTCATCATATGGCTTTTGAATAGACCTGCCTGTTGGAGTATAATAGCGCGAAATGGTAAGTCGAAGTTCTGAACCATCAGAAAGTGATATCGGGCTCTGCACCAGCCCTTTGCCGAAGGATCTACGCCCTACGATCAAGGCTCTGTCATTATCCTGGAGTGCCCCTGCCACGATCTCTGATCCGGAAGCACTGCCTTCGTCAATCAGAACGATAATGGGACCCTCTTCAAATATACCCTTGCGATATGCCCTATATTCGGCATTATAGCGTTTTTCTTTTCCTTCTTGAGAAACTATTAATGCATTGTCACTCAGAAACTCATCGGCAATATTGATGGCTCTATCCATGTAGCCACCAGGGTTGCCTTGCAAATCCAGAATGAGCTTTTTCATTCCTTGTTTCTTTAGGGCCGTTAGGTGCTCCATAAATTCATCATAGGTAGTTGCTGCGAAACGCGCAACCTTAATGTACCCGATCTCATTATCCAGCATATAGCCTACCTCTACGGAGGTACGTGGAATTTTATCTCGAACTATGGTAAAAGAAAGTATGGAAGGTGAACTTTTACGCTTAATGCCCACTGTTACTTCAGTGCCTTTGGTACCTCTCAGCAAATCAAAAACCATCATATTGTTGATGCCAATACCGGCTACATTTTCGCCGTCTACAGACACAATTTTATCGCCTGACATCAATCCGACTTTTTCAGAAGGCCCACCGGCGATCGGTGCGACTACATAAATGGTATCTTTTAAAATATTAAACTCAATACCTACGCCTTCGAATTCGCCTTTAAGCTCTACATTAGAAAGCTCAGCTTCTTTTTTGGGTATGTAAACCGTATGGGGATCCAGTTTTTCTAACATTTTCACTATGGCTGTTTCAACCAATTCATCCGTATTGACCTCATCAACATAAGCTCTGTCGATATAGGTAATGATCTCCCTGAACTTCATGATACTGGATAGAAATGAACGTTCGCCACTATCTTTCTCTGCTACGGTAGCACCTATTAATATTCCTGCAGCCAATCCCAAGGCGAGAATTAATGGCATGCGAATCTGAAATTTTGAATTTTGAATTTTACTCACAATTTTCCTCCGTTATAGCTTTAGCTTTTTATCTCTTAACCGTTATATTTTTTTATTGAATTTATATAACCAATATTAAAACATTAAGTACGGCATTTTTGATTTAATAAAGTGCAATTAATTTATTTTTGGGTTTAATTACACCATCAAATACATATTTAAACATACGCAAGTTATTGAATTTAGGCTGTTTATAAATAATTTTAAGTATAAATTCAGTTAGTTTGAGTTTTCTGGCGACATTTAATCTTTCAATTACGGCCAATTATGCTACTATCTACGAAAATCAGCGAAATTGTTCAACAAAATTTTACCTACGGTTATGTGCTGTATTATATGGGAATTAAGTTCTTTGAATACAAAGAGTGCACACTTGCAGAAGTATGCGCATCAAAGGGTATGGATCCTAAAAGAGTGATTGCTGATCTGGAAGCTTCGGTGATGCCATCTTCAGAATCGTCGATAGATTTTCAAAAATATCCTGTTGAACTCATTATTCAATACCTATCGCATAAGCATCAGGAGTTTACTGGCCGGCAACTCCCCTACTTGTCAACACTTATTGATAAATTGCCAAATCATTCCCAACTCAATCATATTGCAGAAGATCTCAAATTTGTGTTCCCATTGTTTGTCGAAGACTTTATCAATCATATTTATGAAGAAGAAGAAAAGTTTTTTGGGTATATCAGAATGTTGATAGATGCGGATAGAGGTATTGCGCATCCGAGCAAACTGTACTATGCCATTGAAGAACATTCATTGGAAGCTTTTGCAGAACAGCATCATGGGGTTGATAACGAAATGGATGGTATCAGAAGTCTCACGAACAATTATGTGCTATCATGTGAAAATAATCTCCATTTCAAAGCTACCTTTGAAGCACTTAGGGCTTTTGAAGAAGAGTTGCTTATACATGCTAAGATCGAAAATGAAATACTTTTTCCTAAAGCCATCAGCCTCGAAAATAAAGTTCGACGCAACTATATGAAAATCATTAGGATGAATTGACATTGATGGGAAGAATCATTTGTATAGACCTTGGCAATAAGCGCACTGGCATTGCCGTAACTGACCCCTTTAGAATTATTGCCACACCATTGGAGACCGTCCCCACCCATACACTTCGCGATTTTTTAAAAAGTTATTTCAGTAAAGAGGCTGTAGATGTAATCGTAATTGGGATGCCCTTGAAAGAGGATAATAGCCCAACAAACATGACTGTGCCTGTAGAACAATTGTACAGAAATTTTGTAAAAATATTTCCTGATAAAAAAATTGTATTGGAGGACGAGCGCTATACATCCAAAATGGCATTAGAGGCAATGATTGCCGGTGGCTCTTCCAAAAAAGACCGGCGAAACAAAGGCAATATTGATAAAGTAAGTGCGGCCATTATTTTACAATCGTATATGTCGAGGAGGGGGGAGGACAAAGGTGAAAGGTGAAAGCTCATAGCTGAAAGGTGAAAGGTGAAAGGTCAAAGGTGAAAGGTTGTTGCTGCCTGAATAACGTTGACTACTTTATCTTACTGTTAAACATTATTTTCAGTTATATTCTTGAGTGATATTTGAGCTTGAGGATGTTTTCCCCTCAGCCCGGAGGGCTGATTTATCCCTCCGGTTGCTGATTGATATATTCCGTCGTTGACTTCTCACCGTCGGATGTTTTCCCTTTTGCAATATACGATTTTCAAAGTTTAAAGGACTAACTCTATTGAGTGCTATATGTGGTTTTTTTTCGTTGTAGAGTTTAATTGCTCGGTCAACTTCTTTAACCAATTCACTAAAGTTGTTTATAGTTCTGTGCCTTAGATAATTGTTTTTTATTACTCCATTGATTCTTTCTGCTTTCCCATTTTCCCATGGATATTCACACATACTGTTGATTATGCCAAGTTGCTTTGTTTTTTCCAAAAAGGCTTTATCGTAGTATTGTCCTCCTCCATCAGAATGAAGTATGGTGCCTTTTAAACCTTTTCCTTTTCTGAATTTAATAGCCTTTTGAAGAGCTGGTAATGTTGTTTGCTCAGTAAAAAGCTTTTTAGACACCTGATAACCAAGAATTACACGAGAATATCCATCCATGATAAATGTCAAGTAGTAGAATACATCTTTTACCTGGTAGTAGGTAATATCACTAACCCACAGCTGATTGATTGAATTTAGCTTCAGGTTTATGGTCAGATTTTCAAATCTAATTACTCCGGAGCTGTTTGTGGTTCTTCTGTAATTTACAGGCCTTTCAGATACAAGGCCATGTAACTTACAGAAACTTTCAAACCTATCTCTGCCGATAAAGCTTGGCTCTAGTAGGTAATACATATCTCTTGCGCCCATAGTTGGATGTTCTTGACGTACTTCATAAACCAAAAACAATAGCTGATGCTCATACAAATGCATCTTTTGCTCACGATTGATTCGTTGGTGAACAGACTGCCTGCTTATCTTCAGAGCTCTGTAAAGCTCATTTAAACTCCCCTCCATTACTTCTCTTTTGACCCAGTAGTAGTAGACGGTTCTCCAGAAAACTTTTTTTTAATGTCAACCTGATACTCCTCTTCAGCTAGCTCTATCATTTTTTGCTGAAAATCTAATAAAAGCTGCTTCTGGCCAATGACACGCTCCAAGTCTGCCACCTTTTTCTTTAAACTCAATATTTGAGCTGAATCGCTCTGATTCTCTACGATCAAACGCTCCTTTTTATCTTTCATACTCCCATATTTAGCAATCCAACGATAAATAGATGTATATGAAACCTGATACACTTTCTTGAGTTCGGCAGGTCGTATCAGTCCTATTTCTAATTCACGAACTTTTGACTTCTTGAAACTCTCACTAAAGATACGAGATTGTCTCTCTTTTTTGCTCAGATTAAATTGATCCCGATTTGCCATTTTTAAGTTACTTTTTAAAGACAAAAACGGTCAACATATTTCAGGCATTGACA
>DAITMC010000264.1:0-4647 GCA_036835365.1 Saprospiraceae bacterium | reverse complement strand
AGATGAATAAGTCTATTGTTTTCTCTGTTGTTGCTTCATTGAGTGCTGCTTCAAAAGCACTTACGGCTTGCGCCTGGATGCTCAAAGCATAAGGCGCATAATTTAGTCCCTTGCTGGCATTGTAAGACCAAGTGGCGAGTGTAAGATTTTTATTTTTGCTAAGATGCAAACTAATTTGTACTGCTCCAGCCGTTTTCACATAAAAGGGCAATACCTCTTCTGGAACATTAGCCTCCATCCATACGGCACTTGAATCTCCCCAATTTTTGTTGTGCTTTATTTTTTCCATCGCAAAAAGAACTATAGGTTTTTCTAGCACTTCAGGCGTGAGTTGTTGCAATTCCTTCACACTGGCTTTATAAATAGACCGCCCATGTGTGCCAACCAACATTTCTTTTTCTGTATGATGAATGACAACATCGTGTACGGCTACGGCGGGTAAATTACGATTCATTGCCATGAACTGGACACCTCCATCCAAAGAAACATATAGCCCGTGGTCAGTACCAACATAAAGTAAGTTGCTCTTGCTAGGATCTTCTTTAATGACATTCACTGGCTCTAAAGGCAAATCTGTACCTATGGCTTGCCAATTTTGTCCATAATCATTTGATTTGTAAACCATTGCTTGGAAGTTATCATTTCTATAAGCGTTTAAAGCCACATAGACAGTTGCCTCATCGTGCTGGGAAGCCTGTATTCTAGCGACCCACATTTGGGTAGGTAAACCTTCACTAATATTTGTCCAGCTATTGCCACCATCTTTTGAAATATGCACCAGTCCATCATCTGAACCGACATAAAGCAAGCCAAATTTTAATGGCGACTCATGCAGCGTTGTTAAGGTAGAAAATGCCACATCGCCTTTGCGACCGCCTGTGGTCAAATCCTCAGAAATAGTCTCAAAATCATCGCCTTTATTGAAAGAACGATGTACTTTATTGGATGCCATATAAAGAATATCTTGGTTGTGATTCGATAAGTGGATAGGCGTTTGCCAATTCCATCTCAACGGACGCTCACCAAGTTTGTGCTTGGGCGTAATGAATTTGCGTTGCCCAGTTGCTGTATTGATTCTGAAATAATTACCAAACTGAAAACCAGTGTAAACCGTCGTGTTCGTTCTGGTGTCAATAGCTACCTGCATTCCATCGCCGCCCATCAAGCGTTTGTAGGGATATTGTCCATCCGCTTGCCATCGGGTGCTGGCTTTATAATTACTTGGTCCCATCCAAACACCATTGTCCTGCAAGCCCCCATAAACGTTGTAAGGAGTAGCGTTATCCACCGCAATGTAGTAAAACTGTCCGACAGGTGGTCTGTTGCACATAATCCAATTTTTGCCATCATCGTAAGAGATATTGACCCCACCATCATTACCTAGTATCAAATGCCCTGCACGTTTTGGATTCACCCAAAGTGCGTGATGATCGGCATGAACATTCTCATCGTCTATTGAAATCCAAGTTTTACCTGCATCATCGGAACGCAAAACGGGCACACCCATGATATATATTTTATTGACATCCAAAGGATTGACCCTTATTTGTCCAAAGTAGTAACCATAGGAGTTGTAAACAAAATCTAGATAGCCCTCATGAGTTCTCTTCCAAGTTTTGCCTGCATCATCAGAGCGGTAAACTTCCGCACCAACCACTGGGGTATCGAAGAGCAAGGAATTGGCATCTTCCAGATACTCCACCAAAGCAACAGGCATTATTTTGTCTGCTTTTACCATTGTTAAAACCCTCTCTACCGAATATTCTTTGGGGAAGTTGTTCTCTTTCAAATACTGTGTTATTTTGCTTTCTTCAAGCTGCAAAAATTCCTGTTTGCTCATGTTACGGAGCATATTTTTAGTGATTCCTTCTTCTTTTTTTTCTTCTTCTGGTCGTCTAAAATAGTTGTCCAAAACAGCATAAAGCACTGTTTTTCCATTATTTACAAGAACATCTAAGCCTATTCTACCCACGCCCTCGCCTGTAGGAAATCCACTTTGAGGCGTATTGAGTATTTGCCATGTTTTTCCACCATCGGTACTTTTATGAATGCCTGAGCCACTACCTGATTCCGTAAAATCCCAAGCTCGGCGCATACGCTCCCATGTGGTAGCATAGAGTGTGTTGGGGTTGTTGGGGTCTATCACTAGGTCAATAGCGCCTGTGTTTTCGTTGATGTAAAGCACTTTATTCCAAGTATCTCCACCATCCATTGTTTTATATACGCCTCTCTCTGGATTAGGAGAATACAAATGTCCTAATACCGCTACCCAAATAATATTTGGATTTTTGGGATGTAATACAATTCTTCCAATATGATGACTTTCTGGTAATCCTTTATGCATCCAAGTCTTTCCACCATCTGTACTTTTAAAAATACCTGTTCCAGCATAGGAAGATCGGCTAGAGTTATTTTCGCCTGTTCCTACCCAAATAATATTTTTTGACCAATCTACGGCGATATCTCCAATCGTCATTACCATTTCGTGGTCGAAAAGAGGGTCAAAAGTGATGCCATTGTTTTCTGTTTTCCACAAACCACCAGAGGCGTAAGCAACATAGAAATGAGAAGCATCGCTGGGTGAAACCTCAATATCTACTACCCTTCCAGAGAATACTGATGGTCCGATACTCTGAAATGGTATTTCATTAATGATGGATTGTTGAATTAAAGTTTGCCTTTGCGCAAAATGCTTGATGCGTTCTGCTGCCGAAGTAGAAGAAGGTTGAGCAATGATCATAGATGCCCAAGTTATTAAAATCAATATATAATATATTTTCATAATATATAATTATAATAAAAAAATCAGTTTCAACTTTTACTATCTCAACAAAAGTATAAAATATATACTTCAATACGATTCTATTTGTGGGGTTGATATTAGATAAAAATGTCAAATTATTCAAATCTAATGCGCTATTCTTTGGGAAGCACAACGTTCTGCAATTAGTTTGCGTTATGGTGATATGTTGAAGCAAATTATGCTTTTTCATTTTGAAATAAAAAATCACTTATCATCAATATGAAATATCGAATCTTATTTTGTGTGTTGACCATTCTATTATTTACGCAATGTAAACAAAATGTAGGCAACACTATTGAAGTAAAGGATGATGAAGGGCACATGGTAGAAAAATATGAAATTCAATTGCCCGATAGTACAAAGAATGGAATTTATAATCGCTACGATACAGAAGGACTTTTAATGGTTGCGGCAAATTACGTAGCTGGTAAATTACATGGCGAACGGCGTATGTACTATCCCAGTGGTAAAGTAGAATTGATAGAGCATTATGAAAATGATATTCATCATGGATTATATCAAGTATTTTATGAAAATGGAAATATAAAATTGCAAGGGCAATATATAAAAGGAAAAATGGAAGGAGAATGGCAAGGTTTTTATGAAGATACAACGCTTAAAGAAAAGGTTACTTTTAAAGAAAATCAAGAAAATGGAGCTTTTACAGAGTACCATCCTAATGGAAATATAAAAGCCAAAGGGACTTACCTGAATGGTGATAAAGAAGAGGGACTACTGGAGCTTTTTGATGAAGCTGGCGAACTAGAGCGCACAATGGAATGTAAACAAGGACGCTGCCAAACCACTTGGACAAGAATGAAAACCTGAACTGTAATAAAAAATTAGCTATACTATTTTATAAAAATCTTTGTACCATTTTATAAAATGGCCAATGCCTTCTCTTACAGAAGTATTGGGTTGATAACCAAATTCATCAATCAAGCTCTGAACATCTGCATAGGTTTGCTCTACATCGCTTGGCTCCATAGGTAAAAATTCTTTCTGGGCAGTCATGCCAAGTGCTTCTTCGATAGCAGTTATGAAATCCATAAGTGGCACAGGCGCATTATTGCCAATATTATACAAACGGTAAGGTGGTTTTACATCGTGGTGTGGTGGACGATCCAACACTTTTGTTACTCCTTTTACAATATCATCAATATAAGTAAAATCGCGCGCCATTTTTCCATAATTAAATACTTTTATAGGCTTACCTTTTAAAATGGCTTCTGTAAAAAGGAAATAAGCCATATCGGGTCGCCCCCAAGGACCATAAACGGTAAAAAAGCGCAATCCCGTAGTGGGTATATCAAAAAGGTAGCTGTAGGTATGCGCCATTAATTCGTTACTTTTTTTAGTAGCCGCATATAACGAGATAGGGCGATCTACATTATCTTCTACGGAAAAAGGAATTTTTGTATTTGCTCCATAAACACTCGAACTACTTGCATATACCAAATGCTGTAAAGGATGTGTACGACAGGCTTCTAGTACATTCGTGAATGCCAATATATTGCTTTGAATGTATGCCTGCGGATTCTCAATACTGTATCGGACACCCGCTTGCGCCGCCAAGTGAATGACTGCATCAAAGCGTTGCTCTTGAAAAAGTAAACTCACCCGATAGGCATCCTCCAGATTCATGCGCACAAAAGTATAATTGGGATAAAGACTACTCTGAATCAATTTATTGTATTGAACATCCTCAATAGAAATACCAGTAGCTTCTAATCGTGCAAATTTCAAATTCAGGTTGTAGTAGTCATTAATGCGGTCTAGTCCTATGACTTCATCGCCTCGTTCTACCAAACTTCTGGCAACATGAAAACCGATAAACCCTGCTG
>DAITMC010000263.1:0-4690 GCA_036835365.1 Saprospiraceae bacterium | reverse complement strand
TAGTAGAGCCAACTATCGAATCTCGTAACAACGAATTGAACGAAGAAGCATTCACAGTGTTTCCAAACCCAACTACTCGTTTGGTTTACTTTAACACAACTACTGATGCTGCACTTTACAACCAAAATGGTCAGCGTTTGATGGTAGTACGTAATGCTAACAGCATGGACGTTTCTAACTTAGCGGCTGGTATTTATTTCATCCAAAATGCAAAAGGACAAACAATTACATTGTCTATCCAATAAGCATTGAGTTGTAATATAGATTTTTTTGAATGGCACTTCTTTTAAGGAAGTGCCATTCCTATTTCAAGAAATTATGAGCCTGACGTTCTTTTGACAAAAGAACAATTAAAAAGCGTTTCGCTTTACAGAAGTGCGTGCTAATTCATCATAAATCAAACTTTTACTAATCATTGTTCGCCATTCAAAAAAATATGGAATTATGAAAAAAAAGTACCTCATCATAGCCATTCTTGCTTTGGTAGGAATGACTCATTTTTTTAGCTTTACTACAAAAACCCCAGAACAAATTTTAAAAGAACTAACCCACCAATTTCATGAAGGATTGAACGACCTAGAGGTAAGTATAGAGCAGTTGCATCAAGCTATTCTCGATTTGGATGGCTCACCAAGTAGCGTAGAAGCCTTGCGTACTATTCACATCAACAATCGAAATAATTTCAAGAAAATAGAATTTTTGTTAGAATACAATGATGCAGAGGGAACGAAAAAAATGTTAAATGGCGCACCACTGCCAACCGTTGAACCCAATGTACCAGAAGTGGTAAGAATAGAGCCTAAAGGATTGCAAGTATTGGATGAATTGATATTCGAGGATGAAATTGACGAAACACAACAGCAGGAACTCTTGAGTTTGTCTGGAGAATTACGCTCTGATTTCTCAAAAATAAAAAAATACCAAGCTAGTGTAAAGCTATCGCACCGCAATTTTTTTGAAGCGGTGCGCTTTGAACTGATACGTATTTTTACGCTAGGCGTTACCGGTTTTGATACGCCAGGTTCGGGCAATGCAATCTCAGAAGCCACCACAGCAATGGAAAGTATCACTCTGGCTATCAGTGCTTACTATCCTCTAGTGAATCCAAAGGATATGAAACTTGTAGAAGAATTGAAAGCCCTTTTTGCTGGCGCAAAACAATTCTTGGAAAATGCAGCAGATTTTGACTCATTTGACCGCTTGACTTTTCTCAAAGCCTATATCAATCCTTTGTATGAAAAAACGTATCGTCTGCATCGCTTGCTTGGCATTGAAACCTCTGACGAACTGCGCTCCATTCCAATACAACTGAACTATCACGCTAATAATATCTTCAATAACGAATTTCTGAACTTGGGTGTTTTTGCCAATACCGATTTGTCCAGTCCGAATACACCAAAACGCAGAGAACTTGGAAGATTACTGTTCTTTGATCCCATTCTATCGCATAAAAACGAACGCTCTTGCGCTTCATGCCATCACCCTGAAAAGGGATTCACAGATGGATTGCCTAAAAGTGTTGCCACAGACGGGCAAGGAACAGTGGCGCGCAACGCTATGACAGTACTCAATTCCATCTATGCAGAAAAGTTTTTCTACGACCACCGAATTGAAACAATTGAAAAACAGACCAAGCATGTTATTCACGATAAGAAAGAGTTCAACACAGATATGGTAACGATTATGCGCAAACTGGAGCAAAGCTCAACCTATCGTCAATTGTTCAAAGAAGCCTTTGGCGACATGGGGCAATATTATCTTTCGCCAACTTCAATTACAACGGCTTTGTCCGTTTACGTTGCTAGTCTAAGTTCATTTAACAGCCCTTTTGATAAATATGTGCGAGGTGAAATGGCAGAAATTGACCCCGCTGTAAAACGTGGTTTCAACATATTTATGGGTAAAGGGGCTTGTGGAACGTGCCATTTTGCACCAACTTTCAACGGGGCTGTTCCTCCTTTTTATTCAGAATCTGAAACCGAAGTGCTTGGTATTCCAACCAAAGCTGATACTATGAACTTAGAACTTGACCCTGATTTAGGGCGTTACGCCAGCGGTTATCCAAGAGATCGCGCCGACTTTTTTAAATATTCTTTCAAGACAGTAACCGTACGCAACGTCGCCCTGACAGCACCTTATATGCACAATGGCGTTTATAACACTCTAGAAGAAGTGGTAGATTTTTACAACCGCGGTGGTGGCGCAGGTATGGGCTTGCCGCTTGACCATCAAACGCTACCTTTCGACCATTTGAATTTAAGTAAACAAGAGCAAGCCGATTTAGTCGCTTTCATGGAAGCGTTAACAGATAATCCTTTTGCTGATGATGTTCCTAAAACGTTGCCTACTTTTGAAAACAACCCAGAGTGGAATAAGCGAAAAATTGGAGGTGTGTATTAAGCACTGAAAGCAGGTTGGATGGATTTTAGAATTAGAAGCGGAGTGAATTTAAGTTACTCTGCTTCTAAATAAAGTTCAGGATTATTTGAATTATATGACAGGGTAAAACAAAAGGAGAGCGTTCATCAATCAAAACTCGTTCATAATGCTTCTTTTTCGACTAATGTTGTACTTGTTGCCATTGTTTGTTTATGTTTATGCAATAAGATGCTGCTAATGATGCCTTAGATGGCTATTCGATGAATAGTTTCAAAGCAACAGGTAAGCGCAAAATGTAAATCATTGACGAGTGGTTGATTTATTTAGAAAGGGAAAGTTGCCACTCGTCAATAAATTGGTTTTTAATGTTTTAATTTTTTTTAACTCTACTTTTTATTCGATAATTATTAGGACTTATACCCAATGAGGTTAGAGCATCCACTAACAGTGATTTCTGCCTTTTTAGTGATGCCTTGTCTGGTGCTTTATGATTAATTTTGATAAACTCAACAAAAGCAGGTTTTTCAATTTCTCCTCTAATCGCTACAGCTATTTCTTCCAAGGAGGTATCATCATCAAAAGAGATGTTGATGTAAAGTTTTCTAATTTCATTTGAGTAATTACTGCTGGTACTAGGAATTGGTTGTATTCTAATGTTTGATTTCGGTGTATTCAAATAGAGGTCTGATGTATCCAAACTAGAAAGCATTAATTTTGGCAAGCCAGTTATTGGGGAAAGGTTGTCCAGTAAAATATTTCCATTGTAAGGCAAAACTAATTTTGGATTATAGTAAGCTTCCAATCTGATGTACTTTAAATCCTTTTTTTGGGGCTGTATTAAAAATTGGTATGCTTTCCATTGATTATGGTTGATAGGCGGTGTCTCGCCTAACAGTTCCTCAGTAGTACATACCTCACTACCTCCCCAAATTTTGAATACAGCAGACTCAGTATAGTTGGCAAAAGTATTTAGTAATCTACTTAAACTTTTGTAATTTGGAGATTTTGCTAATTCCACACTAAATAAGTAAGTAGAATCCTTTTGCAACGGATAAGCTAATTTTTGAGCAATAGCTTCAACTGTACCATTGTCCCGAACAACCATGCCTACATACGTTTTTCCATGTGCAGCTTTTTGGGTAACGCCAAATTCGCCTCCATCCAATTGAGGGTGGATATCAGGTGGACTCTCATTAGGGAACCCACAATTGTACCAATTTTTTGGTACTCTAGATATTCCTGGAGCGTCTTCAAAAGAAGGATTTTTAAGATAAATAATTCTGTCTTCTTGCGCATGTGCTTGCGCAAGGGAAAATATTAGAAAGAGGTAAATGAATGGTTTATTGAACATAATAATGTCTCTTTGTTACACCAAATATAACGATTTAGGGTGATAGTACAAAACTTTTTTGGTCTGTTATTAAGCAGTTATTTTAAAGGCTTGTTTTTACAAATAAAAATTGTGTGGAAAATGAGTGTATCCACTTATATTTAGCCCAAAATTATAGTGAATGAACATTCTTTTGTTAGGAAATGGAGGTAGGGAGCATGCTTTTGCTTGGAAAATAGCGCAAAGTCTATCTTGTCAACAACTGTACATTGCGCCAGGGAATGCTGGGACGGCTGAATTAGGAATTAACATACCGATTAATCCTATGGATTTTGACGAAGTAGCGGACTTTGTGTTGGATGAAGAAATTGACTTAGTCATTGTTGGTGCGGAAGCTCCTTTGGTAGAAGGGATTTACGATTACTTTCAAGCAGACGAGGATTTGAAAAATGTTCCAATTATTGGACCCTCGAAAGCAGCCGCTCAACTGGAGGGTAGCAAAGGATTCGCTAAAGCCTTTATGAATGAATTTGGTATTCCTACGGCAGCTTATCGAGAATTTACTAAAGCAAATTTGGAGGAGGGCGTTGCCTATATCGCTACGCAAACACCACCGATTGTGCTTAAAGCAGACGGTTTAGCTGCTGGAAAAGGTGTATTAATTGTGGATGATATTACGGCAGCTCAAGTTGAGTTGCAAGCCATGTTGCAAGGTAAATTTGGGAAAGCCAGTGAAAAGGTAGTGATTGAGGAATTTTTGGATGGAATAGAATGCTCCGTTTTTGTATTGACAGATGGCAAAAATTATAAAATGCTACCTGCTGCAAAGGATTACAAAAGAATTGGAGAGGGCGACATCGGTTTGAACACTGGGGGTATGGGGGCAATTTCGCCTGTTCCTTTCTTGACTGACGATTTAATGACGAAAATAGAAACGACGATTATTCAGCCTACGATTAAAGGCATCCAACAGCGAGGACT
>DAITMC010000262.1:0-4694 GCA_036835365.1 Saprospiraceae bacterium | reverse complement strand
ATCATTTTTCCATCCATAAATTGCCAGTTATTAGTTGCGGCGGCATAGAGAAATAGGGCATTTCTGGCAGAATTAAAATGATTAGGAATACTTTCCTTCGTAATAGGAATATATTTTACGCCCGAAGTAGTACCCGAAGTTTTAGCAAAGTATTTAGGGAGATTAGTCCAAAGTACATCACGCTCACCATTTTTGATGCGCTCTATGTAAGGACAAAGTTGTTCATAATCTTGAATAGGAATTTGCGTTTTAAAATCTTGATAGGTTTTAATACGTTTAAAATCATGCGCTTTACCAAAAGCAGTATATTGAGCGGTTTGGATGAGTTGCTGTCGGATTCGCTCTTGATCGTCCAAAGCACGAGCCGCCCATTGATGTATATTTTTGACCATGCGCTGGGCAAATAGCTTGATTAATGTTGTTTTAATGCTCATCTGTGTTAGTTTTGAACTCGCCTGACCATTGGCAGGTCTTAAATTTTTGGATTTTATATTTTGAATGATGTTACCAAAAGATATTCAACGAATTAGCATTATTGGCACAGGCAAAATAGCTACTCATTTAGCTAAGATACTGAAAAAATTGGATTTTGAATTAGTTCAAATTTTTGGTAGAAATCAAAAATCAGCTCAGAGGTTAGCCAAATCAATAAATGCAGAAGCCATTAGCTCATTGCAAGCTATACATCTTGATGTAGATGTTATCATCATTGCGGTTGCAGACCATGCGATTGAAACGCTTGCCTGTCAATTACCTAACGATTGTTTCGTCGTGCATACTTCCGGGGCTACACCTAGTGCTGTGTTATCATCTCATTTTCAGGACTTTGGTGTTTTTTATCCCTTACAATCCTTTTCTTTAGAAAAAATACCCGACTGGTCAACTACACCTATTCTTGTTGATGCCAATACGAATGATAAAAAAGCACAATTAATGCGCTTGGCTAAAGCCATTAGCCCGCTTGTTTATACGCTTGATGACACGCAGCGCGCACAATTACACTTAGCAGCAGTTTTTGCCAACAATTTTTCTAATTACTGCTTTCATGTCGCACATTCACTACTTGCGGAAAAATCCATCCCTTTTGATTTGTTGAAGCCGATTATTCTGGAAACAGCATTTAAAGTACAGCAACATCCGCCCTCTGAAATGCAAACTGGACCAGCTATCCGAAAAGATGAAAACACAATTGAACGGCATCTACAAATACTTGACTACCAAGTGGAATGGAAAAAAATATATGAGTTGATAACGCAGCAAATTCAGCAAATGAAATAATATTGATATTGGAAAATGGCTGTAACAATCGTTAACTTCCTTTTAATTTCTCCCCTTTTGCGGAAAGTTTTGCTAATTCTTCTATTCTTAAAGCTCTTGTTTTCTCAGTTTTAGCTAATTTAACCCACCGAAGTACAAAGCGTTTACTGGAGTCATTAATGGAATGGAAAAAATCAGATGCGCCATCATATTCCTCAAGGGCATCAAGTAGGTCTTTTGGCACTATAAGATTATCTACGTCATTCATAAAATCCCATAGCCCACTTTGTTTAGCTATTTCAATAGCTCGAAAGCCTGCCTCTTGCATTCTTCCTTCGTTTATCAGTTTCTCGGCACGATCTTTATAGCTTTTAGCCCAATGTTCTACCTTTCTTGGAGCAATCAATTGCATAGTTCTTGTATCATCAAGTTTTCTTCTTATGCCGTCTATCCAACCAAAACAAAGCAATTCATCTAATACTTGATCCGTTGAAAGGTATTTTTCGGGTATTGATTTTTTGAAAGTTACCAACCAAACACTCTCCGTTTGGCTCTGGTGATCTTCCAGCCATGCCCTTAACTCATGGCTGGAGGATACTTCTACTTTTTGAAAATTTTCGGTTTTAATCATTTTTCACGCTTGATGGCTAACATAAAGACTTCTATACCTTTGCATGAGGGGAGGGAAGATTATTCTGCTAAAGCAATAATTTTTCCAATAGGCACTAATTTAGCCAGCGTAAGTACCTCATTTTCATTATTATAGCCATCAAAAGTTAAGGTTAATAAAGACTGACTAAAAGGCACATAAAGCGTATAAGTTACAGGCGTTGACTCACTGGCTTCTAAAGCGCATTTATAACCATCTATTTTAATCATCTTTTTTCCAGACATCATGTTTAACATTGGATTGGAAAGAAACAAATTCAATCCGCTCAGTAAGGGGGAATCGTTAATTAAAGTAATATTAATGTTCTTTTTTTGATCCGTACTTTTATAGCTACGGTCAATATAAACACTATTGTAACCCAAAGCCATACCATTGTATTGGTCGCCTTCTGAAAGGGCTTTGGCATCGCCTATTGTAGTCGGCAATTCTGCTAGAATTTTCTTCCCAATAAGTACATAAAGTTCATTGAGGGACTGTTGTAGTGCAAATCGCGTACCCTCCAAATCACGAGTAGCATAGCTCGTTTTCGCTTCTGCTAAATGGTTGGCTGCCTCATTTTGAGCAACCGCTAAATATGTAAATCCTAAAAAAAGCAGTGTTAAATATATATTTTTCATATTGTTTTTTCATGTTAATGATGGAATAAGAAAATAAAAGCTAAAGCATACAAAATTATTGTTCGCCCAATCTCTTTTTAATATCATTGATTTTCAATTCTTTAGCGGCAGTCATTACTTCGTCTTCCTCCTTGCAGCCTTTACATTTCATCAAGAAAACAGAAGTCTGCCCAAAAGGAACGCCTAGTTCGTAGTAGCCACTATCGTAACGTAAGATGCCAGCATTGCCGTCTAAATTAATTGCTTTTTGGTCGCCCTCACTACTGGCATATGCGCCACTACCCATCATACCACCGTAAAGATTTGCGACAGCGTTATTATTCATCGTTGAAAACTCTATTTCTTTACTCTTGCTGCGATAATTTCTACTAATGACTAATCCAACAAAACCAATACCAGAGCTATAAACACCGTCGTCGTCTTCTACATAAGGTACTCCTAAAACGCTGGTAGGCAATTTGTCTAGCACATCGTAACCAATTTCTAGTTCAATGCCTGTTATGGCTTGTCGCAATGCCAATTTAGCATTTTTGTACTCATCGGCAGCCAAAGCTACTTCCGCCTCTTTGATGAGTTTACTGACATCGGGTGGTGTTAGTTTTTTTCCACCTTCCATACCTTGTGTACCTGTTGAGCCACCACTATTTGGATAATTATTGGTGTTGCTGGGTTGACGAACACTTGGTCCAAAAATTTTTTCAATTACTTTGTCTTCTGTTTTTTCTTTTACTTTGTCGAGTAAGCGCCGTTGCGCATGGTTGAGGCTTGGGAAAAGCAAGCAACCTAGTGTCAAATAAATAAAAAGTGTGTAGTAGTTAAAAAGCATACTTAGTTGTATTTTGAATAAAAAATCAACAATAATAAAATAAAAATATACATTTTTTGAGAACGTTGTAGTCCGCGTAAAAGTATATTTGGTGGACGTTGTATTTTAATGACAAAAAAATGATGGATAATCATATTGCTAAAGTAGGCATCATTGGTGGAGCAGGCTATACTGCGGGGGAGTTACTCCGAATTTTGTTGTATCACCCGTACACAAAAATTGAGTTTGTGCATAGCCAGAGTAATGCAGGCAAACCTATTTCATCGGTACATACTGATTTAGTCGGCGAAACTATGCTTCGTTTTACGCATGAGCTATCAACCAATATTGATGTGCTTTTTCTATGTATGGGGCATGGAAAATCAAGAGAATTTTTACAACAAAATACCATACCAAGTTCTGTAAAGATAATTGACTTGAGCACCGATTATCGCTTACAGCCTAGTGCTGAAAGTTTTGTTTATGGCTTACCTGAGCTCAATAAATCTGCGATTCAACAATCTAAATATATTGCTAATCCTGGCTGTTTTGCCACGGCAATTCAGTTGGCACTTTTGCCTTTGGCTACTCAAGGTTGGCTGCAAGAGGAGATACATATACACGGCATCACTGGCTCAACAGGGGCTGGGCAAAGCCCATCTACTACCACTCATTTTAGCTGGCGCAATAATAATGTGGCAATTTACAAGGCGTTCAATCATCAACATTTGGATGAGGTAAAGCAAAGCATTCGGCAGTTACAACCTAACTTTAGCCATTCGGTCAATTTCATTCCATTGCGAGGCAATTTTTCGCGTGGCATCTTGATTAGTGCTTACACCAACGTAGATGCTAGCGAGAAAGTGTTACAAACTTGGTATCAAGATTATTATGCTGATGCGCCATTTACGATAATTACTCAGGAAGAACCCGACATGAAACAGGTCGTGAATACCAATAAATGTGTGCTTTATGTAAAAAAAATAAATGGAAAAGCATTTATCATTAGCGCCATTGATAATTTGTTGAAAGGTGCTTCTGGGCAAGCCGTACAAAATATGAATTTAGTAATGAATTTTCCAGAAACAACTGGTTTGTTCTTGAAGGGCATTGGTTTTTAGCGATTTCTATCTTTTTTGATGACTTCTTGATGAATCACCTGACCTTTCAGTAAACGCTCTTGGTCAATGGCTTTGCGTTTTTCTTGTAAATCGGTAATTAGTGCTTTCACTTCCAGTGGGTTGCGATTAATGCTTCGGTGGTAGGTAATAATGATGAAGCGCGCCATATCATCAGGATGGGAAAGCCCTAATCCATTGATAAATACGGTCAATCGAGAACCTTC